>NZ_JBPQTL010000021.1:0-69110 GCF_051386295.1 Micromonospora sp. URMC 105
ACCGCGCCCGCCGCCGCGGCGGTGACGTGCGCGTCGATGGCGCCGACCGCCACCGGGGTACCCGCCGGCAGACCGGTCCAGCCGGCCGCCTCGGCGGTCAGGGCGCCGGCCCGGGCGCCCAGCGGGACGATCGGCCCGTCGACCTTCGGCAGCAGGCCGGGCAGGGCCGGATGGAGCGCGCCGAGGAAATCGGGTGCCGGGTCGCGGCCGTCCTGGCGCAGCCCCTTGAAGCCGGCGGCGGAGACGTTGCGGGTCTGGTGCCCGCAGAGCCGCCACACGATCCAGTCGGCCGCCTCGATCCAGCGCTCCGCCCGGCCGAAGACCTCCGGGTCCTCCTCCAGCAGTTCGAGGGCCTTGGCCAGCTGCCACTCCGCGGAGACCCGCCCGCCGTAGCGGGCCAGCCAGGCCTCGCCGCGCTCCCGGGCGAGGGCGTTGATCCGGTCGGCCTGGGGCTGGGCGGCATGGTGCTTCCACAGCTTCGGCCAGGCGTGCGGCCGGTCCCGCCACCCGGGCAGCGCGCAGAGCGGGGTGCCGTCGGCGAGCGTCGGCAGCACCGTGCAGGAGGTGGCGTCCACCCCGATGCCGACCACGTCCCGCGGGTCGACCCCGGCGGCGGCGAGCGCGGCGGGCACCGCGACCCGCAGCACGTCGAGGTGGTCCTCGGGGTCCTGCAGCGCCCAGTCCGGCGGCAGCGGGACGCCGGCGGGCAGCCGCTCGGTGAGGACCCCGTGCCGGTACGCGTGCACCGCGCTGCCCAGTTCGGCGCCGTCGTGCACGGCGACCACCACCGCGCGCCCGGAGAGCGTGCCGAAGTCGACGCCGACGGCGTACCGCTGTGCCACCGCTTCCCTCCCGTCGCCGCGCCCGCAGCCTCCCGGGCCGGGAGGTCACGCTAGCAACAACGGGAGGTGAACGACCGGTGCCGGCTCAGTCGACCGGCCGCTTGAGGTGGTAGCGGTGCACCTCGGTGCTGCCCTGCACGTTGTTCACGTCCTCGGCGGCGGAGACCAGCTCCCAGCCCTCCCGGCCGGCCCGGTTGAGGTGCGCGATCGCCGTGTCGCCGTACGCCGTGATGTCTCTGCGCGTCCCGTCCGGGCCGTACCAGACGAACGAGACGTGGAAATTGCGTCCCTGCCCCTGGTAGCGGCGGACCAGCAGGGCGTACTCCCAAGCGACCATGGCGTCCATTATGGCCATTCGATCAGGAGTCAGAAGCCACGGGGGGTGGCGGATCGGCGACGGTGCGGCGTCACCCGGTGGGCAGCGGCGCGCGGTCGAGTTCGTCGGCGACCAGCGCGGCGAGCCGGTCCAGGCCGACGTCGATCTGGTCCGGGGTGACCGCGCTGACCGACAGGCGCAGCGAGTTGACGGGTGCCCCGTCGTCGTAGAAGTGCGCCATCGGGGTCCACAGCACGCCGTACCGCTCGGCCGAGCGGCGCAGCAGCGCGTCGTCGACCGGGAACGGCACGGTCACCACCACGAAGAACCCGCCGGCGGGCGCGTTCCAGCGCACCGGCGAGGGGGCGGGGAACCGCCGGGACAGGCCGGCGAGCAGGTGGCGCAGGTTGCGGCCGTACGCCGCGCGCTGGCGGACGGTGGCGGTGACCAGCGAGCAGTCGTGTTCCAGCAGCGCCCCGCCGACGATCGCCTGGGCCAGCGGCGAGGTGTTCACGGTGACCATGCTCTTGATCTTGGCGAGCTGGTCGGCGAGGAGGCCGACGGTGCCGTCCCGGCCGGCGACCCGCTGGTCGGCGACCACGTAGCCGACCCGCGCGCCGGGCAGCACGGTCTTGGCGAACGAGCCGAGGTAGACCACCCGGCGCCCGGAGTCCAGCGCCTTGAGGGTGGGCAGCCGGCCCTGGTCGCCCGCCGGGAAGAGGCCGTACGGGTTGTCCTCGATCAGCAGCAGCTCCTCCTCGGCCGCCAGGTCCAGCAGCCGGCGCCGGTCGTCGAGGGTCATGCCAGCCCCGGAGGGGTTGGCGAAGTCGGGCATCACGTAGCAGGCCCGGGGTCGCAGCCCCTGGGCGCGGGCCGCGCGGGCCCGGGCGCGCAGGTCGGCCAGGTCGACCCCGGCCGGGCCGCCGGCGACCGGGTGCACCGGCAGGTCGAGCAGGCGGGCCGCGCCGGTCAGCCCGACGTACGTCGGGGCCACCGCCAGCAGCACGTCCCGGGGCCCGGCGCGCAGCGCGCGCAGCACCAGGAACATCGCCTCCTGGCAGCCGGCGGTCACCACCACGGACTCCAGGTCGACGTGGACGCCCTCGTCGACGGCGAGGTTGCGGGCGACGAGGTGGTGGACGATCCCTTTGGTGCGGCCGTACTGGAACAGCGTGCGCCGGACCTGCTCCGGATGCTGGCCCAGGTCCTCGGTGAGGTGCCGGCGGAACCGCGCCAGCCACCGGGGCGGCGCGTCGTCGTCGAAGAACTCCTCGTAGGGCCGCCCGGCGGCGAGCGAGACCGCCTCCGGCCACTGCTGGGCGACCTCGTTGAGGAAGTTCATCGAGTTCAGGGCCGGGTCGTCGACCGCCGGGTGCAGGTCGGCGAGGTCCAGGTCCACCGGTTCGCCCACCGTTCAGCCTCCCGTCATGGTGCGCAACCGCCGGGCCTGCCCGGGGTCGGAACAGCCGCTGAGCGTGAGGGCGTCGCGCAGCTCGGCGGCAAGCAGCGCCAGGGCCGCCTCCGCGCCGGCCCGGCCGCCCGCCGCCAGGGCCCAGAGCATCGGCCGGCCCACCAGCACGCCGGTGGCGCCGAGGGCGAGCGCCCGCAGCACGTCCGGGCCGCTGCGCACGCCGCTGTCGAGCAGCACCTCGGCGCGGCCGTCGACGGCGGCGACCACCTCGGGCAGCACGGTGGCGGTGGCGGGAGCGCCGTCGAGCTGCCGGCCGCCGTGGTTGGAGACCACCACCGCGTCCGCGCCGACCTGCACCGCCCGCACCGCGTCGCGCGGGTCGAGGACGCCCTTGACCAGCAGGGGCACCGGGGTACGGTTCCGCAGCCAGTCGAGGTCGCCCCAGGTGAGCGCGGGCGCGAAGACCGCGCCGGTGTGCGCGGCGATGGCCGACACCCCGGGCGTGCCGGTGTGCGCGAGGTCGTCCCGGCCGCCGGGCAGGTTGGCGGCGGTGACGTGCGGCGGCAGCGCGAAGCCGTTGCGCAGGTCGCGCCGCCGCCGGCCGAGCACCGGCACGTCGACGGTCACCATCAGCGCGGCGCAGCCCGCGGCGTGCGCCCGGTCCAGCAGCTCGGCGACCAGCCCCCGGTCGCGCAGCCAGTAGAGCTGGAACCAGACCGGCCCGTCGCCGGCGGCGGCGGTGACCTCCTCGATCGTGCTGCTGCTCAACGTGCTGAGCGTGTAGGGCACCCCGGCCGCGCCCGCGGCCGCTGCCAGCGCCACCTCGCCGTCGGGGTGCAGCAGCCGCTGGTACGCCATCGGCGCCACCGCCACCGGCATCGCCTGCGGCCGGCCCAGCAGCGGCGCCGCCGTCCGGGGCTCGTCCACCCCGGTGAGCATCCGGGGCAGCACGGCGACCCGGTCGAGGGCGGCCCGGTTGGCGGCGAGGGTGGTCTCGGCGCCGCTGCCGCCGTCGACGTAGTCCCAGACACCCGGCGGCACGGCGGCCCGGGCCAGCTCGGCGAAGTCCGCCAGGCTGACCGGCGGCCGATCGTCGACCGGGCCGGTGGCGGGTTCGGTCGTCGGCAGGTCGGCGCGCACCGGTTCAGCCACCGGCCGGCCCCGTCGCGAGGCCGGCGGCCAGGCCACGGCCGGCCTCTCCGCCTGCGGAGGCGTCGGCGGCCCGCTCGCTGTCGGCCCGCCCGCCGGGCACGGAACCATCGCTGGCACGCCCGCCGTCCGGTGACGAGCCGTCGGGTGCGGAGGCGTCGGCGGCACGCCCGCCGTCCGGCCGCGCACCGTCGACTTCCCGGTGGAAGCGGTCCCGCAGGAACGCGGCGGCCTCGTCCTGCGCCCGGCGACCCGCGTCGAAGACGCCGGGCATCGCGAAGAAGCCGTGAATCATCCCCGGATACCGGCTGAGCGTGACCGGCACCCCTGCGGCGCGCAGCCGCTCGGCGTACCGCTCCCCCTCCTCGCGCAGCGGGTCGTACTCGGCGGTGACGACCAGGGCCGGCGGCAGGCCGGAGAGGTCGTCGGCGAGCAGCGGCGAGGCGAGCGGGTCCGCCGCGTCCGCCGGGTCGGGCAGGTAGTGCCGCCGGTACCAGTCGACGGAGTGCCGGTTGAACAGCAGCGGGTCCTCGTCGCCGGCCGGCGCGCGGCCGGCCCGCTGGTCGGTGTTCGGGTAGACCAGCAGTTGCCCGGCGAGCCGGGGGCCGGCGGCGCGGGCCAGCAGGGTCACCGCCGCGGCCAGGTTGCCGCCGGCGCTGTCGCCGCCGACGACGAGGCGCTGCGGGTCCGCCCCGAACTCCTCGGGGTGCGCGGCGATCCACGCGGCGGCGGCGTGGCAGTCGTGCACGGCGGCCGGGAAAGGGTGCTCGGGGGCGAGCCGGTAGCCCACGGTGACCACCTGTCCGCCGGAGGCGTTTGCCAGCCGTCGGCAGATGCCGTCGGCGGTGTCGATGCTGCCGAGCGTCCAGCCGCCGCCGAAGAAGTAGAGCAGGGTGGGCAGCGGGCCGTCACCGGCCGGCCGGTACACGCGTACCGGAAGGTCGCCGCCGGGGCCGGGCACGTGGGTGTCGCGTACCTCGTGGACCGGCTCGACGTCGCCGCCGCCGGCGCGGATCGCGGCCAGGTCGGCGGCGCGGGCCTCGGCGAGGGTCTGGGTGTACAGCGGCGGCGTGCCGGCCGCGGCCCGCGCGGCCCGGTACGCCACCACCTGGGGGTCGAGGGGCATGTCGTCTCCTATCCGCCGGTCGAGACGAAGAGCTTGTCGATGCCGCGCAGGAAGAGGCTCCCGCTGTAGCTCGGGGTCCGGGTGATCGTCAGTCGTGGGAAGCGGGCCAGCAGCCGGGGCAGGGCGATGCGGCCCTCCAGCCGGGACACCGCGGCGCCCAGGCAGAAGTGCGGGCCGAGGCCGAACGCGAGCGAGGGCGGCCCGTCGCGGCGCGGGTCGAACCGGTCCGGGTCCGGGAAGCGGGCCGGGTCGCGGTTGGCCGCCGCGATCATCAGCAGGACGTTCTCGTCCCGCGCGACGGGCACCCCGCCGAGCTCGGTGTCGTGGGGCGCGGCCCGGGCCAGGAAGTGCACCGGGCACTCCATCCGCAGCACCTCGTCCACGCAGCCCCGGGCGAGCGCGTCGTCACCGGGCAGCGCCGCGACGACGTCCGGGTGTGCCAGCAGCAGCGGCAGGCCGTTGCTGAACAGGTAGACGGTGGTGACGAAGCTGGCGTTGAAGAGCACGATCAGGTTGCCGATCAGCTCCTCCTCGCTCAGCGCGGCGTCACCGGAGTCCACCGCCTCGACCAGCCCGCTGATCAGGTCGTCGCCGGGCCGGGCGCGGCGGTGCGCGATCAGCTCCCGGTAGTAGCCGCGCAGCTCCTCGGCGGCCTGGTTGGCCAGGGCGAGGCGCTGCGGGGTCTTTCCGGCCACGTCCAGGAAATCGTCGATCCGGTCCACCCGCTGCCGGTACCAGGACAGGTCGGCTGCGGGCAGGCCGATGAACTCGGCCATCACCAGCGCCGGCGCGGGGTACGCGAAGTCGGCCACGAAGTCCGTCTCGGTGCCGTCGGCGCCCGCCTCGGCCATCCGGTCCAGCAGCGTGTCGACCACCCGGACGACCACCGGTTCGAGGGCGCCGAGCCGGCGCGGGGTGAAGGTCTTCGCGAAGACCGCGCGCATCCGGGTGTGGTCCGGCGGGTTGACGAACATCATCGAGGACTGGAGGGTGCGCAGGATCTCCTGCTCCTGCCAGCCGGGCGGGGCCTGCTTGTACCACTGCGGGTCGCGCAGCACCTGGCTGACCAGGTCGTACCCGGCGGCGACGGTGGTGATCGTGCGGTGCTCGGTGCGACTCGGGACGGTGCTGATCGGACCGTGCCGGTGCAGGGCCGCGTACCACGGGTAGGGGTCCTGACGGCCCTGCTCGCCGTAGAGCCCGGTCAGGATCTCGCCGACGTCCACGATGCTGCCTCCTCCCCAGGATGGACGGTGGGGGGGGGGGGGGGCCCCCCCCCCCCCCCCCCCCCACCGGTGTCACAGGCCGAGCAGTCGCAGCGGTACGGCGTCCGCCATCGCCTGGTTGCCGGCGTCGTTCGGGTGGATGTGGTCACCGGAGTCGTACGCGGGCAGCAGCCGGCTCGGCTGCGCCGGGTCGCGCAGCACCGCGTCGAAGTCGAGCACCCCGTCGAACTCACTCGCGCCCGCGCCGCGCAGCCAGGTGTTGACCGCCTGCCGGGTGGCGTCCTTCTCCGGCGTCCAGACCCCCGGGTTGCCGTGCCCCTCGTACGGGGTCAGGGTGGCCGCCAGGCTGCGCAGTCCGCGTGCCTTGACCTGCTGGTTGACCTGCCGCAGCGCGGCGATGATCTGCTCGGCGGAGTCGTTCGACATCCAGATGTCGTTGATGCCCAGGTGGGTGACGACGGTCCGCACCCCGGTCTGCGGGAAGACGTCCTCGTTGAGCCGGGCGAGCGCGTTCGGGCCCAGCTCGTTGTAGCCGGGGAAGCCCCCGGCGCCCGGCTCCGGGCCCTCGTGGTTGAGCCGGTTGCCGGCGAGGCTGAGGTTGAGCACGCCGGGGGTCCGCACCTCGGGCCGGGCGTCGACCAGCCGGTCGGCGAGCAGGTCGGGCCAGCGCTTGTTGGCGTTGACCGTGCTGCCGTTGCCGTCGCCGATCGAGTCGCCGAGGACCACGATCGAGCCCGGGCTGTGCCGGCGCTGCACGTCGAGGCCGGAGAGGAACATCCAGCAGCAGTTGGGCCGGATGGTGAAGCCGGCGCCGTCGGCGGCGGTGGTCAGGTCGGTGGCGCCGATGAAGTTGGTGACCTTGGACTGGCCGTGGAAGGTGACCGGCCCGGTGAGCACCGGGAAGTGCAGGGTGACGACGAGGTCCTCCTGCTCCTGCACGGTGAAGTCGAGCGGGTCGCTGAGCAGTTCGGCGCCTTTGTTGATGGTGGCCGAGTTGGCGCCGCCGAAGGTCAGCTCGCGCAGGGTGCCCGCGTCGATGTCGGAGCGGTCGTCCGCGGTCGCGGTGTTCGGCCGGGCGACGGTGGCGTGGCCGACCTTGACGGCCTGGTCGCCGTAGAGGTTGGTCAGTCGGACACGCAGCCGGTCACCGCCGACGCTGGTGTGCACGATCATCCGGATGCTCTGGTTGTTGAGACCGGTGTTGGTCAGGCCGACGGTGTTGCCGCGGGTGACCGCCGCGGCCCAGGTGCCCGCCCACTCGGCCCGCGGGTGCCGGGCGCTGTCGGTGTCGGACGGGCCGGCGCTGGCCACCACCGCCGGGGTGGCCACGACCAGCAGGGTGGCCGCGGAAGCTATGACGTGCCATCTCTTCGGGGTCGACATGGAACCTCCATCGTTGGCAGCCCGGGAATCGGCGTCCATGATCGGCACCGCCCGGACGATGGTCCAGAAACCTAGCCGCTGGCGCTGACGGGCGTCAATCAACCCGATCGACCCGATCAAATGTCCGGCGGGAGCCCTCGGACACCGTTCGGCTCTGTCCTGCCGGGACGTCACGCCCCTAGGCTCGGTACCGGCGGCGGTGCGGTCGCCGGGCCGCGCACCCCGTTGCGTCCGTGGCTCTGACCTGCCCGGATGCCATTGACTGCCGGTCGCCGCGACGCGTCCCACCGGGCAGCTCGCGCCGGCCGCCACGCATCGACTGGGGGCTGTGCGATGACCGATCGACCGACCAGCTACGTGCACCAGGCGTTGGACTTGTTCGCCGGTTTCGGTGAGCGTGAGGCGCTGGTCGGCGACGGCCGGCGGCTCAGCTACGCCCAGGTCGCCGACAAGGTGCGCGGGCTGGCCGGCGCGCTCGCCGGGCACGGCGTACGGCCCGGCGCGGCGGTGCTGGTGATGCTCGGCAACGCGGTCGAGGGGCCGCTGCTCCAGCTCGCCCTGCACCTGCTGGGCTGCCGGACCATGTGGGTCGCCCCGGTCACCTCGCGCCGGGAGGTCGACGAGTTCGTCCGGCTGGCCCGCCCCGACGTCTTCGTGCACGACGCCCGGGCCGACGACGACCTCGGCGCGGCGATCGCCGCCTCGCTGCCCGGGGTGCCGGTGCTGCGCCTCGGCGCGGAGCTCATCCCCGGCGTCCCGGTCGACCTGCCCGAGGATGCGCCCGCGCCGGAGTCGTTCCTGCAGACCAGCGGCACCACCGGCACGCCCAAGCTGGTGCACCACCGGGAGAGCTTCTACCGGCAGATCCTCGCCCTGGCCGCCAACTTCCGGGCGGCCGGGTTCCCGCTGCTGCGGCACCTGTCGCACTCGCCGATGTGGCTGGCCAGCGGGCAGATCACCACGCTGTTCAACCTCTTCACCGGCGGCGTGCTCTTCCTGCGCCGGCAGTGGGACCCGGTGGCGTTCATCGGCACCGTCGAGCAGGAGCGGATCAACTCGACCTTCGTCACCCCGCCGATGCTCTACGAGGTGCTCGACCACCCGGCCCTCGAGGGCGCGGACTTCTCCGCCATGTTCATGTTCAACGTGGGCGCCGGGCCCGCCGCGCCGGCCCGGCTGCGGCAGGCGATCACCCGCTTCGGCCCGGTCCTGCGCATCGTGTACGGGCTCAGCGAGGCCGTCGTGATCACCGCCCTGCCCGGCCTGACCGACGACCCGGCCCACCCGGAGCGGCTGCGCTCCTGCGGCACGCCGTACGGGGACGTCGCGATCGAGATCCGCGACGCCGACGGGCGGGTGCTGCCGGTGGGCGCCGACGGCGAGGTGTGGGTCCGCACCGACCTCAGCTTCGCCGGCTACCACGGCCGGCCGGAGCTGACCGCCGAGACGCTGGTCGACGGCTGGGTCCGTACCCGCGACATCGGCCACCTCGACGACGAGGGCTACCTCTACCTGGTCGACCGGCTCCAGGACCGGATCCTCACCCGGCAGCGCAGCTGGCCGATCTACTCGCGGCCGATCGAGGACGTCCTCGCCGGCCACCCGGGGGTACGCGCCGCCGCGGTGATCGGGGTGCCCGACCCGGTCGCCGGTGAGCTGCCCTGGGCGTACGTGGTGCGCGCGCCGGAGTCCACCGTGTCGGCCGAGGAGCTGATCGGGCTGGTGACCGCCGAGCTGAGCGAGACCTGGGCGCCCGGCGGGGTGGAGTTCCTCGACGCACTTCCGCTGAACCGCTCGGCCAAGGTGGACAAGCTGGCCCTGCGGGCCCGGCACGCCGCCGCGCACCCACCGGCACCGCACGCCGACGAGGCGGGGATCGGCAGCCGGGCGTGACGCCGCGCCGCGAGCTGACGATCCTGGTCGCCGCCGATCTGATCTCCAACCTGGGCAGCCGGATCTCGGTGGTGGCGATCCCCTGGCTGGTGCTGGAGACCACCGGCAGCCCGACGAAGATGGGCCTCGTCGCGGCGGCGGAGACGTTGCCGTACATGCTCTCCAGCACGCTGGCCACGCCCTGGGCCGACCGGTTCGGGCTGCGCCGCACCTCGATCGTGGCCGACGCGGCGAGCGCGGTGGCGATGGCGGTGGTGGCGCTGGCGCCCTGGCTGGGCTTCGGGGCGCTCGTCGCGCTGGTCGCGGTCGCCGGGGGGCTGCGCGGCATCGGCGACCGGGTCAAGCACGTCATGTTCCGTCCGGCCGCGCAGCGCGCCGGGGTGCCGCTGATCCGGCTCACCTCCGCCTACGACGGGCTGGTGCGCGGGGTGACGCTCTTCGGCGCGGTGCTCGGCGGGCTGCTGATCGCCTGGGTCGGGGTGACCCGGGCGATCTGGATCGACGCGGCGACCTTCGCGGTGTGCGCGCTGCTGATCGGCCTCCTCGTGCATCCGCCAGCACCCGCCGAGCCGCCGCCCCGGGAGAGCTACCTGCGGGCGCTGCGGGGCGGCTTCGGCTATCTGCGCACCGACCGGATGCTGCTGACGATGCTGGTGGTGGTCTCCGCGCTGAACATGTTCGCCAACGCCAGCGTGGCGGTCTACATCCCGCTCTGGGTGGCCGAGGTGTTCGGCGACCCGGCCGGCTTCGGCCTGGTGCTGGGCGTCTTCGCCGGCGGCGCGCTGCTGGGCAACGTGCTCTTCACCGCCGCCGGGCCGCGGCTGCCGCGGCAGCTGACGTTCGCGGTGGGCGCGGCGGCCAGCGGTACGCCCCGGCTGCTGGCGCTGGCGGTCAGCGACGAGCTGGCGGTGGTCCTCGCCGTGACGTTCCTGTCGGGAATGGCGATCGCGACGGTCAACCCGCTGCTCGGCGCGGCGCTCTACGAGCGGGTGCCGGAGGCGTTGCAGACCCGGGTGATCGGCATCGCCGGCTCGCTGGCCTTCCTGGGGTTGCCGGTCGGCGCGCTGCTGGGCGGCTGGACGGCGGCGGCACTCGGGCTGATCCCGGCGCTGTGGGTGATGTCGGCGGCCTGCCTGGTGCTGACGGTGGCTCCGCTGCTGGTCGGGGCGCTGCGGCCGGGTGCTCGGGAACCGGTGCCGACGGTGCCGGCGCGCAGCTGACACCCGGTCGCCCGGCGGGCGCGGCAGGCCCGAAGCGCCTCACGCTGAGTAAACGTTACATCCACTATCCGACAGATTTTTTGCTGTCCCGGCCCATGTCGCCCGGTCGTGAGAGCTGTCGATACTGCGTGAGCCCTCGTCCCACGTGTGCCGCCGTAAGGGGTCTCGACCATGTGGCATCCTCCCCTCCCCGGGTTCCGCCTCCACGCTCTGACGAGCCGATGGACCAGGCTGCTGGCCGTCCTCGCGGTACTCGCCCTCGTCTCCTCAGGACTGTCCGCCTCGGTCGCGCGCCCCAGACCGGAGGGCACCAGCGCCCATTCGGCGACCACGCCGGGCCCGGCCTGCGGCGAGAGCGCCAGCACCGCGGCAGTCACCAACGTGGCGGCGTCCCTGCCCGACTACCAGCAGGTGGTCGCGCCCGGCACGACCGCCACCGTCTCGTACGGCGGGGCGAAGCTGGCCATCGGGCCGAAGGCGGTCCGGCTGCCGACCGGGATCGGCGTCACCGTCCTGCCGCCGGGGCTGACCCCGAAGCTGGACAGCGGGATGACCAACGTGACCGGCAAGACGAAGGGCGGCGGGTACCGCTTCACCCCGCACCCGCAGCAGTTCGCCGCCGCCATCCAGGTCACGCTGCCGTACGACCCGGCGCTGCTGACCGAGGAGTTCACCGCCCAGGACATCTACACGTACTTCTTCGACGACGTGCAGACCTGCTGGCAGGTCCTGGAGCGGGTGTCGGTGGACGAGGTCAACCACACCGTCACCTCGCTGACCGACCACTTCACCGACATGATCAACGCGACCGTGACGGTGCCGGAGCACCCGGAGGGCGTGCAGTTCAACCCCAACCAGATCAAGGGCATCCAGGCCGCCGACCCCGGCGCCGGGATCAACCTGATCGCCCCGCCGTCGGCCAACAACCAGGGTGAGAACCACCTCGCGTATCCGATCCAGGTGCCGCCGGGCCGGCAGGGCCTGACCCCGCAGCTCGGGCTCTCGTACAGCTCCTCCTCCGGCAACGGCTGGACCGGCGTCGGCTGGGACCTCTCGGTGCCCAGCATCTCGGTGGAGACCCGGTGGGGCGTGCCCCGGTACGCCGCCGGCACCGAAACCGAGACGTACCTGCTCAACGGCGAGCAGCTCACTCCCGTGGCGCACCGCGGCGCGCCGGTGGCCCGCAGCGCCGAGAAGGTCTTCCACACCCGGGTCGAGGGCAGCTTCGCGCGGATCGTGCGGCACGGCACGAACCCGAAGAACTACACCTGGGAGGTCACCGACAAGAACGGCATCCACTGGCACTACGGCGCGGTGGCCGGTGCCGCCGGCCCGGCCGCCGACGCCAGCCTGGCCGACGACGCGGGCAACGTCTTCCTCTGGTCGGTCCGCGAGGTCCGCGACCCGCGCGGCAACGTCATGCGCTACCACTACGCCAAGGTGGACGACACCGGCCTGGCCGGTGGCAGCGTCCCGGGCCGCAACCTCTACGTCGAGAAGATCACCTACACCGGCCACGGCAACGACGAGGGCCGGTACGCGGTCAGCTTCGACCGGGACCGCGAGCGGGGCGAGGCGCTGCGCACCGACACGTCCATCGACGCCCGGGGCGGCTTCAAGCGGGTCACCGCCGACCTGCTCCGCGAGGTGAAGGTCACCCTCGACGACAGCCTGATCCGCCGGTACGAGCTGACCTACAAGCGGGGCGCGTTCGCCAAGACGCTGCTCGACGCGGTGATCCAGTACGACGCCGACGGCCACGAGTTCAACCGGCACAAGTTCAGCTACCACGACGACATCCGCGACTCCTCCGGGCAGTACCAGGCGTTCCGGTCGCTGCCCTGGACCTCGCCCGGCGACGGGCTGAGCAGCGCGGCGTTGAACCTCACCCCGGAGCAGGCCGGCAACGCCAGCGCGCTGAACGCCAACACCAACACCAGCGGCGGCGGTCACCTCTACGTCGGCGTGGGCAGTTCGCCGAGCAAGTCCGGCTCGGTCGGCGTGAAGCTCGGCTTCAGCCACGGCAGCGACAAGGGCCTGCTGGCGCTGGTGGACGTCGACGGCGACTCGCTGCCCGACAAGGTCTTCCGCGACGGCGGCTCGGTGAAGTACCGCAAGAACCTCTCCGGCCCGACCGGCGAGGCCACCTTCGCCGCCCAGGCGCAGCCGCTGAACCTGCCGGGGATCATGGGCGAGTCCAGCAACACGCTCACCCTGGGCGTCGAGGGCTACCTGGGTGCGGCCGCCGCCCAGCTCGACTACGTCAACTCGTTCGCCACCACCGAGCAGTACTTCAACGACGTCAACGGCGACGGCATCCAGGACCTGGTCAACGGCGCCAACGTGCTGTTCGGCCGGGTGGGCGCGGGCGGCGTCCCGGTCTACGGGGTCAGCGGCGACACGCCCGTCCCGATCGGCCAGGGCGAGGTCGACGCGACCGGGCTGTTCGACTCGTTCACCGCCGACCGGGACCGGATGAGCGACTCGTTCCCGCTGTTGGACAGCGTCCGCCGGTGGGTGGCGCCGTACGACGGCACGGTCAAGGTCGAGGGCGCGGTGCAGCTGGCCCCCGGCACCGCCGCCGCGCGCGCCGAGTCGCGTACCGCCGACGGGGTCCGGGTCGCGATCCAGAAGGAGGGCGCCGAACTCTGGTCGGCGCGCATCGAGGTCGACGACGACGGCGCACGGACGCCGACCGGCGTGGACGCGGTCACCGTGTCGCGCGGCGACCGGCTCTACTTCCGGGTCGGCTCGGCCGCCGACGGCGGACTCGACGAGGTGACCTGGGACCCGAAGGTCAGCTACGTCGGCGTGGGCGACCCGCTGGACGTCAACGGCCTGCCGTCGTACCGCTTCCAGGCCTCGCGCGACTTCACCCTGGGCGGCCGGGCCGCCACGGTGAAGGTGCCGCTGACCGGCACCATGCACCTCTCCGGCGACCTGGTGAAGTCCGGCCCCACCTCCGACGACGTGACCGTGCTGATCACCCGCAACGGCACGCCGGTGCTGGAGCAGACCCTCGCGGCGGGCACCACCGGCAGCGTGCCGGTGAACCTGGACGTCGACGTGCAGCAGGGACAGACGCTGCAGTGGCGGATCCGGGTCGACTCCCCGGTCGACGTGGACAAGCTGGCCTGGACGCCGCGCGCCTACTACACGGCCGCACCGGGCGTCGACCGGCTCACCGACGCCGACGGCAAGCCCTTCATCGACGTGCGCCCGCCGTACACCCTCGACCTGTACCCGGTCGACGGGCTGACCGCGCCGCAGCCGGCGTACACCGTGACCAGCGGCGGGACCCTGAGCGTGGAGCCGACGCTGAGCTTCGCCTTCGGCGCCGAGCACCCCACCGCCCGGGTGGCGTTCACCGTCAAGCGGCGCGGCGAGCTGGTCGCCAAACGGTTCTTCCAGGTCACCAACGGGGTGCTGACCTCACCGGGGGCCTTCGACATCAGCGCCGAGACCGGCGACGAGCTGTGGTTCGACTTCAGCACCACCGACCCGAAGCTGCGCGCGTTCCTCACCGGCCGGTCGGTCACCGTGGCCGGGTCGAGCGCACCGAGCGCCTTCCACAGCTCCGCCGAGGAGGGCGCCTTCCCGCAGCCCTACCGGGGCTGGGGCGCGGTCGGCTACAACGGCAACAAGGACCGGGCCACCCAGCCGATCGTCCAGGACGACCTGGTGGTCGACGAGAACTACGGCGACCAGCTGCCGGACAGCGTCGACCCGCAGGCGCAGAAGGACGACTTCGCCGCCGACCCCCGGGTCGACCCGCCGAAGGTCACCCCGTTCACCCCGTCGCCGAAGGACGGGCGCTGGGGCGCCGGCGAGCACTCCTGGATCGCCCGGAGCAGCGTCAGCAGCTCCCGGCTCGGCGGCGGCTCGATCAACCTGCCCCGCCCGCAGGACTTCGCCGGGGCGACCGCGGTGCCCCGGCTGTCCCGCTCGCAGCAGGTGTCGCTGACCGGCAGCGTCGGCGGCGTCATCGGGTCGATCGGCGGCAGCCTCGCCACCGGTGACAGCACCGGGCAGGTCGACTTCCTCGACCTCAACGGCGACCAGTTCCCCGACGTCGTCGGCGCCGGCGCGGTGCAGTACACCGATCCGGACGGCGCGCTCGGCGACACCCGGGGGACGCTGCCGGACGGGGCGGTGCGGCGCAGCACCAACGTCTCCGGCAACGCCAGCGCCGGCAGCGCGGCCCGGACCATCTCCACCGGCCGCGGCCACGACAGCCCGCCCGGCACCTCGGCGGCCACCAGCGCCCAGTCCGGCAACGACATGCCGCCGCTGGGCGTGGGCGGCAGCTTCGGCGGCACCCGCTCCGACGGCGCGTTCGACCTGCTCGACGTCAACGGCGACAGCCTGCCCGACCGGGTGTACGAGAACGGCAAGGTGGCGCTCAACCTCGGGTACGCCTTCGCCGGCGCCGAGCAGTGGCGCAACCCGGCCGGCCTGAACAAGGGCAGCGGCACCAACGCGGGGCTGAACATCGGCTTCAACACCGACTTCTACGGCTTCGCCGGTGGCGCCTCGTTCAGCCAGGGCCGGTCCTCCTCGGCCGGGACCCTCGCCGACATGAACGGCGACGGCCTGCTGGACCAGGTCCTCTCCGGGAGCCCGATCCGGGTCGGCTTCAACACCGGCAACGGGTTCGAGCCGCCGGTGCCGTTCCACGGCAGCCTCACCGACGTCAACGGTGACCGCAACGCCAAGCTGGGCGGCGGCGTCTACTTCACCTTCGGCATCTGCTTCACCGTGGTCTGTGTCGTGATCAACCCGGGCGCGGACATCGCCACCGGCGCCAGCCGCACCGAGCAGGCGCTGCGCGACATCAACGGCGACGGGTACGCCGACCACCTCTCCTCCACGCGGGACAACCAGCTCGTGGTGGCGGAGAACCGGACCGGCCGGACCAACCTGCTCGCCGCCGTGGACCGGCCGTTGGGCGGCCGGATGGAGTTCGACTACAGCCGCGACGGCAACACCTACGGCCAGCCGCAGTCGCGCTGGGTGCTGTCGAGGGTCTCGGTGGACGACGGCCGGCCCGGCGACGGCCAGGACGTGCAGCTGGTCACCTACGACTACGACGGCGGGGTCTACGACCGGCGGGAGCGGGAGTTCCGCGGCTACGGCACGGTGGTGGAGAAGCACCGCGACCACGCCAACGGCGACGCGGTGGGCCGCAGCGTCACCCGCACCTTCCGCACCGACAGCTTCTACACCAAGGGGCTGCTGGAGAAGGAGCTGACCGCCGACAGCGCCGGCAAGCCGTACCAGGAGACGGTGCAGACGTACACCGCCCGCAACGTCTCGTCGCCCGGCTCGCCGGCCGACCTGGCGAGCACCACGGCGACGCTGTTCCCGCAGAACACCCGCACCGACGTGAAGCATCACGAGGGGGCCGCCAACCCGGGCAAGAGCACCCACGTCACCCGGGAGTACGACGACGTCGGCAACCTGACCCGGCAGTTCGACGCCGCCGAGGCGGGCGCCGGCGACGACCTCGACGCGCGGATCGTCTACACCGCGCAGGACCCGGCGTGCCAGGCGGCGTACCTGGTCG
The DNA here is from genome assembly GCF_051386295.1 of Micromonospora sp. URMC 105. Lineage (NCBI taxonomy): Bacteria > Bacillati > Actinomycetota > Actinomycetes > Micromonosporales > Micromonosporaceae > Micromonospora > Micromonospora sp. URMC 105. The sequence goes on from NZ_JBPQTL010000021.1 coordinate 16,133, forward strand.
GGATGCCGAAGCAGATCGACGTGCGGGGCGACGGAACGCTGATGCGGCACCGCGAGTCGACGATCGACTGCGCCACCGGCGACCTGAAACAGGTACGGGCCGCCCTCGCCGACGGCACCACGGCCACCACCGACCTGGAGTACTTCGGCGACGGCAACCTCAAGGCGGTGACCGGCCCGGCCAACAAGGCCGGCCAGCGCTACCGGCTGGACTACACCTACGACGACGTGGTCAACACGCACGTCGAGTCGATCACCGACAGCTTCGGCTACCGGTCGACGGCCACCCACAACCTGAAGTTCGGCCTGGTGGAGACCACCACCGACTTCAACAAGCAGCAGATCCGCAACACCTACGACGCGGTCGGGCGGCTCGACCAGGTCTCCGGGCCGTACGAGATCCCGGAGAACCGGTTCACCATCGACTTCGAGTACCACCCGGAGGCGGCGTACCCGTACGCGGTCACCCGGCACGTGGACCGGCAGGCCGACGGCAGCGTCCGCGACGACACCATCGACACGATCACCTTCGTCGACGGCCTGAACCGCACCACCCAGACCAAGAAGGACGCCGCCGTGCCGGCCACCCCGGACGGCGCTCCCCAGGACGTGATGGTGGTCTCCGGGCGGGTCGCGTACGACTTCCTCGGCCGGGCGGTGAAGAGCTGGTACCCGGTCACCGAGCCGAAGGGCCCCGGCAATCTCGCCTTCAACCCGGCGTACGACCCGGTCACGCCGACCGAGGTGCGCTACGACGTGCTGGACCGGACCACCCGCACCACCTTCCCGGACGGCACCGCCACCACCATGGAGTACGGCTTCGGCCCGGACCGGGACGGGGTGACCCAGTTCGAGACGGTGGTCACCGACGCCAACGGCAAGTCCAAGCGCACCTACACCGACGTCCGGCAGATCACCACGGCGGTCAAGGAGTTCAACCCGGCCGGCGGCCAGCCGGTCATCTGGACCAGCTACCGCTACAACCCGATCGGCGAGCTGGTCGCCGCGATCGACGACAAGGGCAACGTCACCCGCTCGACGTACGACAACCTGGGCCGGCGGACCTCGCTGACCAGCCCGGACTCGGGCACCGTCTCCTCCACCTTCGACCTGGCCAACAACCTGGTCCGGAAGGTGACCAGCAAGCTGGCGGCGGTGTCCAAGGCGATCGAGTACGACTACGACTACACCCGGCTCAAGGCGATCCGGTACCCGGTCTTCCCGGCCAACAACGTCAGCTACACCTACGGTGCGCCGGACGCGCCGGAGAACGCCGCCAACCGGATCACCGACCTGGTCGACGGCGCCGGCAAGGTCAGCCGCCGGTACGGCCCGCTCGGCGAGCTGATCAAGGAGACCCGGACCACCCCGGCCCAGGGCAGCCACATCCAGACCTTCACCACCGAGTACCGGTACGACTCGTTCAACCGGATGCTCTCGATGACCTGGCCGGACGGGGAGAAGCTCTCCTACCACTACAACAGCGGCGGCCAGGTCGACTCGGCCCGGGGCGTCAAGGGCGAGTTCAGCTACGACTACCTCAAGCGGCTGGACTACGACAAGTTCGAGCAGCGGATCCTGCTGGAGACCGGCAACGGCACCCGCACCCGCTACTCGTACAACACCGAGGACCGGCGGCTGAGCAAGATCCAGGCGAACCTCTCCAACGGCTACGTCTTCCACAACCTGGACTACAGCTACGACAACGTCGGCAACATCATGTCGATCGTCAACGACACGGTGGCCCCCAGCGGCCCCGAGGTCGGCATGCAGGTCGGCGGTCCGAGCACGCAGAGCTACACCTACGACGACCTGTACCAGCTCACCCACGCGGAGGGCAGCTACCAGCCGCGTACCCCGCAGACCGACCGCTACCGGGTCGACCTGACGTACGACAGCCTGCACAACATCACCAGCAAGAAGCAGACCCACGAGCTGGTCAGCAACGGCAACACCATCGTCGACGGCAAGCTCAGCTACAACTACAGCTACGCCTACGGCAGCGCGAAGCCGCACGCGCCGACCAGCATCGGCATCTACACCTTCCAGTACGACCAGAACGGCAACCAGATCAGCCGGGAGCAGCAGCCCCGGCCGCGCCGGCAGATGATTTGGGACGAGGAGAACCGCCTCGCCTGCAGCCACGAGAACGTGCAGAGCAAGACGCTGCCGCAGACCCCGGCGTCGTGCGACAACGCCGGCGGCACCCCGAACAGCGCCCGCTACTACTACGACGACCAGGGCAGCCGGGTGGTCAAGGACGGGGCGCAGTTCCACATCTACCCGAACCAGAACTACTCCACCCGGGGCAACCAGCAGTTCAAGCACGTCTACATCGGCCAGGACAAGCTGACCACCAAGCTGGTCGAGCCGGACTTCCGCCGCGAGGACCGGCAGTACTACTCGCACAGCGACCACCTCGGGTCGACCGGGTTCGTCACCGACGACCAGGGCGGCATGAGCGAGCACCTGCAGTACTTCCCCGGCGGCGAGACCTGGGTCGCCGAGCACTCGTCGCAGCCGGTGCCGCACCAGTTCAGCGGCAAGGAGTACGACCAGGAGACCAACCTCTACTACTACGGCGCCCGCTACTACGACCCCCGTACCCAGGTCTGGCAGACGCCCGACCCGGTGCTGGAGAACTACCTGGAGGGCACCCCGAACGGCGGCGTGTACGCGTCGATGAACCTGGCGCTCTACACGTACGCCTACAACAACCCGATACGCCTGGGCGATCCCGACGGACGGTTCCCCTGGAACAGGGTGCTCGGCGGGGTGAAACTCGTCGGCGGCGTCGCCGAGGCCGCCGCGGGTGTGGCGCTCGGGGCCGCCACGAGCTGGACGGGAGTGGGCGCGGTCGCCGGTGGCGCGGTGGCGGTGCACGGCGTCGACGTGGCCATCAGCGGCGCCCGGCAGTTGTTCAGCGGCGAGGAGACCAGCTCCTTCACCAGCTCCGGTCTCCAGGCGGCCGGGGTGAGCAAGTCCAACGCCGAGCTGATCGACGCGGGCATCTCGATCGTCGGCAGCGCCGGCGCGAGCATGGCCACCTCGGCGATCAAGGGGGCGGCCACCGCTGCGCCGAAGGTGGCGGCGGCCGCCGCGGACGACGTGGCGGCCCGGGCGGTGCCCAGCACCGCGGAGAAGGTGGTCGAGACGGCCGCCAAGATCCCCTGTGTCGGCAACAGCTTCGCCGCCGGCACCCGGGTGGTGCTGGCCGACGGCAGCACCAAGCCGATCGAGGACGTCCGCACCGGCGACCTGGTCCTCGCCGAGGACCCGGAGACCGGTGAGCGCGGACCCCGGGAGGTCACCCACCTGATCATCGGTCAGGGCGTGAAGCACCTGGTCGACGTGGAGGTCAACGGCGAGGTCATCACCGCCACCGACAAGCACCCGTTCTGGGTGGTGGGGGCCCGGGCCTGGATCGACGCCGCCGATCTCGCGCTCGGCGACGTCGTCCGGCTGGCCGACGGCCGCACCGCCATGGTGGACGGAGTCGCGCGCTACAGCCGGGTCGACCGGGTGCACAACCTGACGGTCGCGGGCATCCACACGTACTACGTGGTGACCGGCGACGGCCGGGCGGCCGACGCGGTGCTCGTGCACAACTCGGGCCCGTGCTCGGTGAACGCGAAGGCCCTGGCGGGAAGCCTCACCGCGGCGAACGTGGTCCGCCCGGCGGAGACCGCCGCGCACCACATCGTGGCCAGCGGCGCCAAGGCGGCGGCGCCGGCCCGGGCGCACCTGACCAGCCTCGGGGTGGGCATCAACGAGGCGGCCAACGGCGTCTACCTGCCCCGGTTCGTCAGCTCGGCCAATCCGCTCGGCGCGGCCGTGCACTCCACCACCCACAGCCCGGCCTACTACGCGGAGGTCAACCGGTTGATCCTGCAGACCAAGACCGCCGCCGAGGCGCGCAACGTGCTGGCGTACATCGGTAAGCAGCTGGCGGCCGGGCCGTGGCCGTAGGCCGGCCCGCCGACGCCCGGGCCCCGCGCACGGGGCCCGGGCGGGCAGGATGACGACATGACCCGACGACTGCCGATCGACGCCGCCGAGGCCGCCTTCCGCGACCTCGGCGGCTTCGCCGCGCCGGACACCACCGTTCCGTCGCCGGCCCGGCTGCTGGACGCCGTGCGGCGGTTCGCCGCCGTCGAGTTCGAGGTGTCGACCGAGCTGCCCGACCAGGACGGCCTGCTGTTCCAGTACGCGGCGGTCGGCGCGACCGGCGACGCCGCGTTCGTGCTGAGCGTCGTGCGGCAGTTCGAGGTGGTCGACGCCGACGGCGACCACGAGGGGTACGTCCAGCTGCACGCCGAGTACCGGTTCGGGCCGGACCCGCGGTGGTCCGGGCACCACGAGGACTGGTGGTTCCGGCGCGGGCCGGAGCCGTTCGACGACTGGTTCGCCCGGGTCTCGGCCCACCCGGTCTGGGACCGGTTCGCCGACCCGCCGCCGACCGGGTTCGAGATCTGGCAGGAGAGCGTCTGAGCCGCGTCAGTCGAGCTCGTCGCAGACGTTGTGCGTGGTGCCGTGCAGCATGGTGAGGGTCTTGTGGAACGTCGGGCTGAACTCCATGCGGTACACCCCGTCGACGAGCCAGTACCCGCGCGGCAGCGTCCCGCCGTCCGGCCGGAAGCCGAAGAGCGCCGGGCCGTGGGCGTACCAGGTCTGCGACCCGTCCGGGTGGTACTCGATCAGGGCGTACCCCTGCGGGTCGGCCGTGTCGTCCCCCGGGCCGGTCTGCCACCGGGTGTCGCCGCCTCCACGGGAGTCAGAGGTAGGTGCCGCCCTCGTCGGTAATGCGGGCGACCAGCAGGCCGATCCGGGCGGGGCCGGGCAGCCAGGGGGCGACGCCGGTCACCTCGGCGCGCAGGTGCTCATCCGCGACCCGGGCGCCGCCGTGCCAGGACGCCGGCCAGGTGGTGAACCGCCGTACCTCCACCAGGCCGTCGGCGGTCAGGCTCACCAGCGCCTCGGCGAGCGCCGGCACGGCCTGCTCGACGGTCGGCGACGCCGCTCCGTTGCCGAGCCAGGCGTAGGCGATCTCGGGCAGGGGCGCGTCGCCGTCGGACTCGTGCAGTACGAAGTACTCCACCTGGGTCAGGCCGGTCCGCTCCCTCATTCGTCCATTTTCTCCTGTTCGCCGCCGCAGCCGCATTCGGCCCCACCCCGAGGGGATGGTGAGGCTCCTGCACCTCGCGATGTCGTTGAGCGGATGCGGTCCGGTCAGGTGCTCGAAAGATTGCCTAGCCCGTTGCGGCGTCGGCCCGTCGGACGTCACCGAGCAGCAGGCGGGCACCTTGGCGGACAACGTTCCAGTCGGTCTTCGGGCAGCGGTCGAGGTTCTTGGCAAGCCAGTGCCGCCGGTCTTCGTGTTCCCGCCGCAGGTGGACGAGGTCAAGGTCCACGCCGGGTAGCCCGCCGCGGCGTTCCAGCTCCTCGACCCGCTGCCCCATGGTGTCCATCAGCTCGCGGTCGAGGGTGTGCACGGCCTCGAGGTATGCGGCGGTCGGGACGTTGAGCCGGACTGTGGGTTCGGCGGTGAAACCGGTCTCGCCGTCGTCCTCGTGCCGCCAATCCATGGTGACCTCGTCGCGGTCGCCGCGGGTGGTACGCCAGAGCCGGAGCTTGGGCGGATTGCGCAGGTAGCCGAAGTCCAGGTGGTGCTCGCCGTGCCAGATCGCGGCCGTGACGACTGGATGGTCGGGCACGTCCGCGTTGCCGTCGTCGGTCCGTTCCTCATCGAGTTCGGCCACGAACTCGAGCGGGTCACACGTCCACTGCGCGGGGTGGGAGGCGATGAACGGCTGCAGATCGTCGGGCACCGGCTCCAGCACCTCCGGGGTAAGGACAACGACGTCTTCCCAGAGCCGGGCGAGGTAGTAGTCGATGTAGGGATGCGGGTGAATCTGCCGGGTGCGGCGCAGCAGCTCCCGTCCGCTTGCGTCGAGCCAGTACCAGCCCTCGGTCAGCCCGAACCAGTGGAGCCTCGGCCGGTCACTGCCCCACGGCGACACCTCGTCCAGTGGGTGCAGCTCGAACCGGAACCTGATCATCGAGGCAGTATCCCGGAACGTCCGGCGGTCGATCGAGCGCCCGCATCTGCGGCAGGTCGGGCGCGGGGCGCGACGAAGATCCCGATCCCCCGCGCCCGGTCGTGCCGATGAACGAGTGTTCCGTGGTGAGCCGGAGAGGTGGCCCGGGCCTCGGTCGGTGGACCTCGGCGCGGGTTCCTGTGTCAGACCTCAGTTCATGGCGATGTAGAGCCGTTGCCCGGCGGGCCGGAAGCCGACGCGCTCGTACACCCGCCACGAATCCTCGCCGGAGGCTTCCAGCCAGGCGATTTCCGCGCCTTCGGTGAAGAGCCGCCGGGTTGTTTCGGCGGTGATCGCGCCCGCCAGACCTCGGCGGCGGTAGGGCGCTCGAATGGCGATGCCGGCAACCTCGCTCACCGCGCCGGTGGGCGGGACCGCCCCGCCGCCTCCCGCGCAGGTGCCGTCGTCAGTGACGGCCATGACGGCCACGCCGCCGGCGGCCTGCTGGCGCCGGAGCCGAGCTACGTCAGCCTCGGAGGCCACCGGGTCGCCGCCGAAGGCTTCGTTCTGCGCGCTGATCAGCGCGGCGCGCTGAGAATCGGTGCCTGGTTCGTGCAGATCGACGTGGTCGAGCGGGAGTGGTGTCTGCAATGTGCCGGGCACACAGAGCAGGTAGGTGTGCCGGGCTTCCACGGTGAAGCCGGCAGCGGTCAGAAGTGCCTCCAGGCCGGGGGCGCAACTGACGACGTACTCCAGGCGGGGTTTGCGATCAGCCGCGCGGAAGGCTGCGACCAGGGCGGTGACGTCGGCTGCGGTGATGGCAGCACCGGGACGTGGCGTCGCGTAGTTGACGCTGGGACTGGTCGTTGTCGGGTCCATGCCCAAGACGAACGACCCCACCTCTACGGGCGCGGGTCGGTTGGACAGGTTGGCGACGACGGACTGCTGGATGCGGACATCCATGATCAACTTGAACCTCGATGCATGAGAGAAGCTGCGCTGGGCGGAAGAAGCGTTGGACCGCTCAACCGTGATAGAGCCGCGCGACGATCGTCCGTCGCGTGGTCAACACTCAGGCGGCCGCTCGGCCTACCCGGATCACAGGCGTCATTCCCTCATGCAGAGTGCCCACGCCGATCGCGTGGTCGGTTGCAACGCTGCCGCAGCTGACTAGAGCTTGTCAAGCCTTGATCACTGCCGCATGCGCATTGCCGCCGACCGGGCGCCCACACTCATCACGGAACACAGCCGCTGTGCACGGGTGGCGGCGCGGTCGTGCCGAGTCGGGTCCATCGTTGTCGCGACGGCAGTGATGACGTGGCCTTGATCGCTCAGCGTGCTGTCGCACGCAACGCCTGCTCGTACTGGACACGATCGAAGGTGATCTCTCGCAGCTCGCGGTAGTCCCAGTCGCGATGCCCGGTGCGGTAGCCAGACCAGGTGACCGTGTCCTCAGCCACCGTGACGATTGCGGTCAGCGGCCAGCAGCCCCAGTCGCCGCAGGAGCATCCGAGCAGGACGGTGTCGCCATCGCCGAACCAGCTGAGGACTGGGTCACCCAGGTAGTGCCGGCTCGGCCACCGCACCTCGTTCTTCGGCAGGCCCACGTAGCTGCCCGCGAGGTCGGGTCTGCCCTCACCGCGTGCGAACGGCAGCTCAACTTTGCGCACCAGGTCGGGCAGAGGCACGCCATTGAGGTGCGGGACGAGCGTCGGAAACACCCCACCGATGCCGAGCTCCTGCTCGACAGTGCGGAACTCGATGTGTTCCATGCCACCAGGCTAAGCTCGTCCGCTGATGACGAGGCCATGTGGTCCCTGTCGTCGTTCCTGCCCCAGGTCGTGCCCCTGACCGTCCGCCGAACGACCGGCGCGCCGGCAGCCTGGCGGGTCGGGCCGACCCAGAGGCAGAGGCGGCGGCCACGGCGCAGCCGTTAGCCTCACCGTCATGGCGAGCGCCGAACTGGAAGAGTTGATCGTCGCGGACGCCGACGCGCTGCGCGCGTGGTTGTCGGCCAACCACGCCACGTCGCCCGGGGTCTGGCTCGCCCTGACCAAGAAGGGCGGCACAGTCACCACGCTGACCTGGCAGCAGGCGGTCGACGAGGCCCTGTGCTTCGGCTGGATCGACGGGCAGGCCCGTAAACGGGACCAGGAGAGCTCCTGGATCCGGTTCACCCCGCGCCGGCCCCGTAGTTCCTGGTCACAACGCAACGTCGCCCACGTGGCCCGGCTGGAGGCGCAGGGGCGCATGATGCCCGCAGGCCGCGCCGCGGTGGAAGCCGCGAAGGCGGACGGGCGGTGGGCAGCCGCCTACGCCCCGCCGTCGGAAGCCGAGGTGCCGGCCGACCTCCTCGCCGCCATCGCCGCCGAACCCGCCGCCCAGGCCATGTTCGACGTACTCACCAAGACGAACCGCTTCGCTCTCATCCACCGCGTCAATGCCGTCAAACGGGCGGAGACCCGCGAGCGGAAGATCGGCGAGTTCGTGGCCATGCTGGCCCGTCACGAGACGATCTACCCGCAGAAGGCCACGCCGCCGAACTCACCGCAATGATCTGCCGCTGGTCGCACGGCCGTCGGGTCCGCTGCCAGACGGTCGACTTCGCCGGTACACCCTGAGGCAGAGACCGTGGTATCAACGGCGGCATGAACACCGAGTACGTCCGCCCGGACGACCTCATCGAGCTCCGTACCGCCTTCGGCGTGGATGACGGGGGCGAATCGGCTCTGGGCTGGGCAGGGGTACACGACTTCGAAGCAGAGCACGGCATCGTTCTGCCGGAGCCGTACCGGACGTTCGTCGCCGAGATCACCGACGGATCCTTCTCCGGACCGCCGGACTACGGCCTGGTAGGTGTCGCGGAGATGCCCGACGACTGGGGCAACGGCCGTCCGGTCCGGAACCTGAGCGCGCCCTTCCCGCTGACCGAGGGGTGGCTATGGGAGGACGATCCTCGACCGTACGAGGAGATCGAGCCGCTGCTTGATCCGGTCTTCGACCACGGATCGGTCGTGCTGGGCACGGATGGCTGTGGGATGTATTGGCACCTGGTCGTGAGCGGCCGGCATCGCGGCCACATCTGGAACATCAGCGGTGAGGGGGCGGTCCCATTCGGGGCGGAGTTCGGTTACACCACCGCCAGCCCGGGGTTTGCTGGGTGGGTACGGCACTGGGCAGCCGGCAAGCCGTGGTTCGACGCCTCCTGAGGAACGTACTGTCGGGGCTGGTGCGGGCACTATCGTTCTGACGTGCACATCCGATTCGACGTCCCAGCCGATCCCGCCTACCCGGGCCGCGTGGCCGCTGCGCTGAGCAGTGCTCGGCTGCGCAGGTACCGCTATATCGGCGCGGTGCTGACGGCGGTCGGGGCGATCGGTCTCGTCGTCGCGCAAGGGGTCGAGTGGGGCGACCGGATCTCGCCGCTGTGCATGGCGCTGGTCGTGAGTGGTCTGCTCTCGATGCTGTACTCACCGCTGGTGCTGTGGCGCGCCCGGTACCGCTCCAGTCGCTACGCCGTCGAAGGCGCCTACGACATCACCGACGACAACATCATGATGCGCAGCGGCTCGGAGTCCGGCGGCATCGCCTGGGACGGGATCACCCAGGTAAGGGACACCCCTGAGTTCTGGATCCTGTACGTCGGCCGGATGCCAGCGACCGTGATCCCACGCCGCTTGATGTCTGCCGAGGACGCCGAGACGTTGCGAGCACACATGGCCGAACGTGGGCTGCTCCAGCTTCGGTGAACCCAGTTACCGCGTTCAGCGTGGAGAACAGGATCGTTCCTGGACGACAAAGCGGTGACCGCCGATGAACGGGCACGTCGTGCCGCCCGCCCCGCCGGAAAAACCCGTTGCGATCGGCCGGCACCGGATGTCTGGTTGATCGGCCACCAACCACAGGAGGGGACGTCCATGTCGCTGCCCACCCCCACCCTGCACACCACTCGCCTGACACTGCGCCCCTTCCACGACGGGGATGCGAACAATCTCTTCGCGTTGCAGAGCAACGCCTACGTGTTGCGCTACTGGGACGCGCCGCCGTGGAGCGACCGGGTACGCGCCGAGCGGTTCATCACCGCTTGCCGGCAGATGGCAGAGGAGGGCACCGGAGCGCGGCTGGCCGTGGATCGTGCCTCGGACGGGGCGTTCATCGGCTGGTGCACCCTGAACCGGTGGAATCCGGACTACCGCAGCGCATCGCTGGGCTACTGCTTCGACGATGCAGCGTGGGGCCACGGCTACGCGACGGAGGCGGCCCGAGCCTTGCTTCGGTGGGCATTCGACACGCTGGACCTGAATCGCGTCCAGGCTGAGGCCGATACACGCAACGTGGCATCTGCCCGCGTGCTGGAGAAGCTCGGGTTCGTGCGTGAAGGGACGTTGCGGGAAGACTGCGTCGTTGACGGCGAGGTCTCCGACTCGTGGGTCTACGGGCTGATCAGGCGGGAGTGGCGGCCGTCGTCCGAGCCGCTGCCCGCCGGCTGAAGCCTCGCTACCTCGCGCGACGTCCCCCGGCATCCGGCGGCTTCGCTTCGCTGCGTCGAGAACCGAATTCCCAGCGGTACCGCTTTGGGATCAGGGCAGCCACGGTTTGATCAGCTCAGGGTCGGCGACGAAGGCCGTGACCCGATCGCGTTCCGCCGCGGTGAGTTCGATCCGCCGCAGTTGCTCCCCCCATTCCGGCACCCGCTCGGATTCGTCCAGCGCGGTCGACAGCTCGACCAGTGCGGCGAGGGCCATCGCCTGTTCGACGGCGGGCGCGCCAGCGCCGTGTCGGCGCAGCCCCGAGTTCAGCGCCCGGAAGGCCGCGCGGTCGTCGGTTTTGAACTCACGCAGTATCCGGGCGTTGTCGAGCACCTTGGCGAGGCCGGTGAGCTGCTTCGATCCGCCGTACTCCAAGCCCTCCGGCTCATCCCGGCGTATGAAGACGATCGAGTTCCCGGACGGATCCGTGATGGTGAACCGGGAGGCCCCGGCCCGGTAGCGGGTGATCCGCGGCAGGCCCTTGGCGAGGACTTTGCCGTAGGCGCCGCGCATCGCGGCGGTGAATTGCGCGTGATAGGGAGCGACGGCGTCCACCATCACCAGGCATCCACCGGTCCGTTCCTGCGCCGGGTCGACACCCTCCGCGCCACGCCCGTAGTGCAGCTCGAAACCGCTCCACCGGAAGGCAAGATACAGATACGGCTTGTGCTGCTCCCAGGTCACCGCGAAACCCAGGGCACGCCAGAAGGCCAGGGTCTCCTCCGGGGCGAAGCACGGCAGCAGCGGCACGATCGTCTCGTTGGGCTCGACCAGTTCGTCGGTCATCGGCAGCACCTCGTCGCTCGGCAGCATCGGTGAGGCCAGAGTCTGCCCGAATCTCGATCGTGGCGCATATGAGTGGGCACGAAGTGGCGTTCAGCAGGGCGCTTTCCGCGATGCCGGTCAGATCGGGTGGGCCAATTCCTGCAGCATGCACTTGACACACCTCCATGGGCCGATCCAGAGCGCGACCGGCCACCCGCCACGGGCCCACCGCCTCACCGACTCGACCGCCGGGGAAACGCCGACCGACAACACCTGATTATGGGGGGTTACGCGCGCCGCGCCGGAGCGGAGCCCGGCCGGTCGGCCAGCGCCACACCGACCGCTTTTTCCGGCGTATCGACGTGGCGTGGGCCGGACACCGGCGCCCCGTTGGCGTCCACCACCCGCCAGCCGCCGAGCACCACCACGGGTACACCGCCCCGGCGCATCGCCAGCGCCACCTCGCTGAGGGTGCCCCAGGAGCCGCCCACCGCGATCACCGCGTCGGCGCTCCACACCAGGACGGCGTTGCGGGCCTGTCCCAGGTTCGTCAGCAGCGTCGCCGAGGCGTCGGCGACCGGGCCGGGGGCGGTGCCGTCGTCGGGGCGTACCGCGATGACCAGGCCGTGGTGGGCCCGGGCGCCGGCGGCGACCGCGGCCATCACCCCGCCGCCACCTCCGCAGAGGACGGTCGCGCCACGCGCGGCGAGCAACTCCCCCACCCGGCGGGCGTGGGCCAACTCGGCCGGCGTCGCCGACGCCGGGCCGCAGACCGCCACCTGCACCATGCGGCCTCACCTCCATGGCGAGGTTAGTACTCGAGCGGTAGATCGTGACGGGATCGGCGGTTCGGAGGCAGTCCGAGCACGGGCTGCCGCATCGGCGGTACTCTCTCGACGTGCGCCCGCTTCGCTATTCCATCAACGTCACCTTGGACGGGTGCTGCGATCATCGCGGAATACCCCCCGACGAGGAATTGCATCGCCACGCGGTCGAGAATCTGGCACGGGCCGACGCTCTCCTCTTCGGCCGGGTGACCTACCAGATGATGGAGGCAGCGTGGCGGCCACCGGCGCAGCCGGGAGCGAGGCCCGATTGGACGGAGCCCTTCGCCCGGACGATCGACGCCGCCAAGAAGTACGTCGTGTCAACCACCCTGGACCAGGTCGACTGGAACGCGGAACTTGTCCGCGGGGACCTGGAGAAGGCCGTGCAGCAGCTCAAGCGCGAGCCGGGTAAGGGACTGTTCGTCGGCGGCGTGATGCTCCCGATGGCGTTGACGGAGCTGGGGTTGATCGATGAATACGAGTTCGTGGTGCACCCCAGGCTGGCGGGCCGTGGGCCGACGTTGTTCGCGGGCATGTCGCACTTTGTCGACCTGAGGCTCGTGAGCCGCCTCGAATTCCGTTCGGGAGCGGTGGCGATGAGGTACGAACCGAGAAGATAGCCGACGGCTGGCTCCGGTGCCGCAGACAATGAGCCTTTTCATCGTGACGGTGCAGGTCACGGCCAAGTGGAGACCCCGTTCGTGGAGAACGCGAGCCCCGGCCGACCGGTCACCGACTACTCCGTCCCGGAACGCGAACGGATGGCGGTGCTCGACTACGTCAGCGGCAACACCGACCGGCACATGGATAACTACCTCACCGGTCCCGACGGACGCCTGGTCGCCATCGACCACGGCTACTCGTTCCCCCAGTCGAACGCCGAACCGTTGCGCTCCGACTTCGTGCAGCAGCAGATGAACCGGCCGCTCGGCCCGGAGACGATGGCCCGGATCCAGGCCACCGATCCCGCCGTGCTCGCCGACCGGTTACGCGCCACCGGCCTGGACGAGAGGGCGGTCTCCGGCGCGATGGACCGCTTCAACGAGATACGCAGCCGAGGCACGATCACCGGCGAGGCGTGGACGGCGTTCCGTCCGCCGAGCCCGTGGTGACCGAAGGAGCAGGGGTGAACCAGGAGGCAGGAATGACGGAGCAGGCACCGACCCGCGTGGCGCTGTACACGTTCGCGCAGCACACCAACCGACGCGTGGCCGAGTTCCGGTGGCAGCCGGGCCAGGCGGTGTCGCTGGCCGTTCTCGACCCCGAGTGGGGGGCGCTGGCGCAGGACTTCTACGACAACGGCGTACCGGCCGGGTCGGGGCGGGTGCCGCCGCAGTCCGGTGCGGAGTTCATGCGCGCCCTGCTGCAGCGGTTCCGCATGAGCTACTACAAGTTCGTGGACGAGAGCGACTGAGGCGGGTCGTCTGACCCGGGTGGCCGCACCTCGCGGTCCCCTGGCTGCCGGCGGCGGGCTGCGAGGTCAGACGGCTTGGTGGCACGCTTCTCGGTCCGGTCCGGTCCGGTCCGGTCCGGTCCGGTCCGGTCCGGTCCGGCTGGCACGGTTGCCGTACTTCGCTGCTGTACTGCTGGCATCAGATGAGCCGCTGGATGCGGACCTTCGGGCGTTCGTTCCTGAGGTGGCCGTGCTTGTGCTGGCGGAGCTGCTCGTCCCAGACCTCCTGGTCGTAGTCGGGGTCGGGCGGGATCCACTTGTGGGAGCCATCGCTGTAGTGGAACTTCTCGTCGCCGGGCCGCAGGATGCTCATCGGGTCCAGCCGAGGAATCGGTGGTGCAGGTGGCCTGCGGGGACGTGGGCCAGGTCCTGGGCGGCGTCGACGAGCTGGGCGGCCAGGTAGAGGGCCAGCGAGATGGGGGCGCTGTCGTACTCCGCTCGCAGCTCCCGCCGCCGAGTCTGGCAGGGCCACTCACCCGCGCAGCCTCCGCACGTCCAGGCCGGCTTGATCGGGTGGTGAGTGGTCATCTCGGCCCCGTCCGGCTGGGCCAGGGGCCGCGCTTGATCGGACGGCCCCGCCAGTACGCCACCCGCCACCCCACCGGCAACAGCTCAACGCCGCCCACGAAGCCACCGCCGATCCGGCACCGCCCGCGTGGTCTCCTCCGCCGGAATCCGATCCGCCTCAGCCTCGGCAAGAAGCCGCCGCTTGGCCGCCTCTCGCTCAGCCGCCTGGATCCGCTCGCCCCGGCTCACCGCTGGCTCGCCACCCTTACCCGGCATCCCCACCTCCGTCAGCGGAACGCGGCGGCACGCTCCGCCATCGCAAGCTCACAATGACGCCGAAGCGTCACCGACCGCGACGGCGCAAGATGCGACAATCAGGCCACATCGGCGACGACATTCAGACGACATGGCGCTATCGTGGCGGTCATGGCCGCCCCCAACACCGCCCTGCGCGCTGTCCGTACCGGAATGCGCATGAGCCAAGACGACTTCGCTCGCGCGCTCCAGGCCGCCGGCCACCGCGTCGGCGAGCCCAACGACGCCAACAAGAGACTCGTCCAGCGATGGGAGTCCGGCGCGATCGCCGCGCCGCGCCCCGTCTACGCCCGCGCGCTGGAGGTCGTCACCGGCCTACCCATCTCGCTGCTGGGCTTCGCCGCAATGCCGGGCGAGCACGTCACGAACGACGAACACGGTGGCCATGACCTGACCTCTCCCATGTCCAGCCTGGCCACGCCGACGCCAACGTCCAAGCCCGCGACGGTCCACAGGTCATACGAAGGTGTCTGGCTCAGCCGCTACCAGTACTACTCCAGCGGCCGGGGAGACTCCTTCGCCGGTCAACACTTCGTCGTGATGCTTCAGCACGGCGACAGGCTGACCGCGCGCAGCCTGCCAGGCTCGGCGGCATCGTCGCTTTCGCTGGACCTGACCGTGGACGGTGCCGTTGTCACCGGCACGTGGGTGGAGCAGACCGACCCCGCCGGCTACTACCGGGGCGCCCGGTATCACGGTGCGATCCAACTCCTGGCTGAACCTACGGGCCGACGGATGGCCGGAAAGTGGGTCGGGTTCGGCAAGGACATGGACGTGAACACCGGCCCGTGGGAGCTTGTCTTCCAGGACGCCTCGACGTCCAAGGCAACGCTCGATCGCTACAACACGTCAGCGATGTAGCGCACTGCTGCCCCAAAGGCCTTCGACCTCTCGCTTGTAAGTTCTGGGCGCTCCGTCCGGGTTGTTCGGCCAAGTCCACCACCTCGGGCGGCTGTCCCGCGCTTGCTCGCCGGCGGTGGTCTTCGGCCGGGACGGCTGCTGTCACCGTTGCTGTCAACGGCATCTAGGCCCCTCGCCGTTATTGGTGAGCGGCGGGTGCTCGCAAAATGTAACGAGGTTCCGGCCGTTAGCGCCTTGCATGGTGAAAGGTCGAATGCGCTCCCTCGGCCACGACCATGGCCGCGTAGACGGCCATGGAGAGTTCGTATGCAACCAAACTGGGCGAAGGTCATCTTGCGGTGCAAGGACCGTGGGCAAACGCTCGGCCCCATTTGCGTACAGGTGTCGCGTGGCGTTCCCGAGGAGCTCCGGTGCGAGCCCGTCTCCGGGTCGGCATCCGGTAGCGGGCCAGACGTCTGCCGAGAGTGCCAGCGACTCCTGTCGGAACGGGGCCAGCTTCGGGAGGTAGTGGAGGACTTGACCCGGCGGGGTTGGAGCGATCACATCAGGGCCGGCGCGGTCGTCGTCGCTTGTTAGGCGAGGGTGGTATTGCGCCACCACCAGGGCTGATCGCCGCGCTCCTGTAGGTGTCCAGCTCCGTCGGCCGTCTTCTCGGCGAGTTCGACTGCTCTGTCCCGAAAGTACGCTCACCCGGCGATGAGCTGTGCGAGCATCCATGGCTGTCCGTCCTCGCTCGCGTCCGTCGTCACCCAGTTGGTCACCCGAACCCGGTCCTCAGACGTTGAAGCGGCACTTAGAGCCACTACGCCGCCACCAGCGGGAATGGCCTCGACACCTGCTCACGGGGCGTCTCAGGCTGCCATCGTTGGTGGCTGGTTGACGACGTTTGTCTTGTGCCCCCTGTGCCCCACACTGCCAGGAGCGGGCGAAGGGCAGTCAAGCTCGCCCGGCGCTGGTCGACTGGTCCGACGAGGTACGGGGCAATCCGGCCGCGTCCACCGCCTTGGCTACTCGCTTGGCTACCCAAGTCCACTGGCCGTCCATGGAACTCTTGCGGACTAGATCGGACTGCCACCTCGCCGCACCTGCCTTGACCATGTCTGGCCGAATGCGCGGCTATGCGGTTGGATGAGCACCTGGCTGAGTTGCTGGTCCAGCTCGATGATTGCGCCTGGTCGCCCTCCATCACAGCACTTCTAGCCCAGCGATCCACGTTAGGAGGCAACCCCTTGGCACTGGATTTCGAGACGTATACGAGCCTGGGCTCGCCAGAGGTTATCTGGTCGACTGACGCCAACGAGTGGCTACACCGACTCAGGTCGGCGCTTCCCGAACTAGCCGCAGACCTTTCTGGAGCTGGAATTCTTTACGACTCCACAACGCAGCCATTCATCAAAGTTACAGCAGTTACGAACGAGGGGACAGCGAAAGACGCTCCTTTACTAATAGCGCCGCTGATCGATGGCAGGATTGCACTTTTCGTTGGCCACAGGGGGTCAGATGATGAAATGATCGAGATTTGGCGCAGAGTCACCGATTACGCCACAGCAAACCTTGGGCAAGAAGGCGACCTGCACGAGTGGAGTGCGGTTTTAGGACCTCCCGCCACTAGAGTCGGAGGCATGGAGGTCTCCCTCTTAAAACCAGGCGAGGTAGGCCCCTTCAGGCTGGCGTCCGCCGACCGCCCCCTCCGCGAGGGATCATTCTCGGTCGGAATGCCAAGCTTTCACGGAATGAGCAGCGATTTATCATGGCCCATCCTCGCTCGTGGCAGCCACCGAGGATATTCGTGGCAGTCCACCAGCAAAAAGGCAGCTCGAGAACTCAACCAGCTGTGTGCACTACTCTCCGTCGCCTGGGATACTTGCCTTGTAATCAGGGAGTCACCAGCACCGATGGACTGGGGGGAACGGCTACCGCCTGAGAAAATTTTCTGGCAAGAAATTCCGACGTTGTCTGATGAGGTGCCTAGACCGGAGCCAACTAGCGGGCGAGAAATCCCCAACTGGTCCGAGGCGGGGTGGGCGCGCATAACGAAGACTCCGCGACTGGCGGATGCAGTTTCCGCTCACCACGAAGGACTTCGCGCCCAAGTCGAACACCCGAGCCTCGCACTGGTTGCCTTCATTGCATCTATCGAGGCGATTAGCCAACTCCTTTATCGCGAAGACCGCTGCAATACCTGCAAGGGCCATCTCCATATCTCTGCCAAGTTCCGTCAAACCCTAAGGCTTGTACTCGACGAGGAGGAGGCTGCGGAACTCGGAACGGCCTATTCATCTCGGTCGCTTACTGTACACCGAGGCCGTCTACACGGAACCGAGACAACCATCGGCGCCCTCAACACCGGCCTTTGGTCTTTTGACAGCGCTTCGGAATTCCAGTGGCAAGTGCTGTACAAGATGAACCGCGCTAGCGCCAGCCTTCTCAAGATCGCCATTCAAGGCCAATTGCCCGGCAAGACCCGCTTCGAGCTCGGACCTGACCACTAGCCAGCTAGACGTTGAAGCGGAACAAGAGCCGCCGTCCCACCACCAGGGTGAACGGCCCGCGACGCCTGCTCGCACGGCGTCTCGGGCTTCCATCGTTGGTGGCTGGTTGACGACCGTTTGACAGTGTCTTGTGCCCCCTGGTGCCCCACCGTGACGGGAGGCGGCAGCGCTTGCAGCGTGCCCTGGACCAGCGGATTAAGAGACACAGTCAGGGTTGGGTCAAGCTCGGCAGATCTCGGCTCCCCCGGGCAGCAGGTGCCCGACGTTCGGCGGTGTTGGGTGGCTGGGTTGCTGTCAGCGTTGCTGTCGGCATTTGCCCTGGTCGAAAGCCAAGCCCGTAGGCTACCGGCCGCGCCAGCACAAGAAGGTTGCCACAATCCGGTACAACGGAACGATGAGTAGAGGCGAAGTTGCGCGCCGGACGGGGGTCCGTACGGCCATCGAGGTCGGGACTGCGGGTCTGGGCCTTCTTGGCCCGGTAGGCGCACTAGCCGCTGCGGCTATCAAGCCGGCGTTGGAGCTCGTCGCCGTCCGCGAAGACATGGGTCTTCGCAACATCGGGCGGCTGGTCCAGGGCGTGACAGAGGCTACAGGGCTGACACCGGCGGAGTTTGCCGGATGGGCCAATAGCAACGACGGCCGTTTGATGCTGACCACCAGCGCAATACAAGCAGCCAACAACACTGTGCACGAGGGCAAGATTAGAGCGTTGGCGGCAGTCTTGCGTGACAGCATCTATGACGACGCGCAACTCGACCTCGGTGCGCTAATTGTCGCAGCCATGTCAGACCTTGAAGCGCCGCACATAAGAATCCTAAACGCCCTGGTGAACGTCAATCCTGGGAACAACTACAAGGGCCCGTTCAAGAATCCATGGCATGATTCTGATCTCGAAAACCACTTTCCTCAACTTGGAGCCGGGATCACTCCAATTATGGCAACCCTTCAACGTCACGGGTTGGCCAGAGAGGCATCGACACTGGAGATCGTAGGAAAGGGTTGGCTGGTGACCAACTTCGGACACGAATGCCTCGACTACCTGACCTCGCCGTCGCTCCTGGACCGCCCGGTCGGGTCGGAAGCCACGGCAATCAGTGAGTTGGCTTCCGATGTTGGGTAGGTTCTCCAACAGGTGAAAACCAGCCGAGGCCGTGGCGGCTGCCGTCGGCTCGCGCTCGAGGCCGGCCTAGCCAACGCCGGCGGTAGGCCGCCAGCAGGCTGGGGCGGGGCCTACGCGATCGGTTAGTCACTCAACGGAGGGTCGGCGGAGGACGGCGAACCTACCACGACCGCGTCATCGAACCGCTCGGCAAGGTCGCCGACTGCCTCGGCGTCGAATGCGCCGGGCGGCCACAGCCGGGGCGTTTTATCAAGAGGCCATAGAGGCATGAGCAGGTGCCCGACGTCCTCGCTTGCGGTTACGTCGTACACCCCTCGGTAGAGAGTAATAACCACCTGGAAGACGATGCGGAATGCAGTGAACGTGATGCAGACGGCGTTGGGCTCGGCTGGAATCTGCCCGTCGCGGGGCTTTAGTCGGAGCGGCTTTGCCCAGGCTGATAGGTAGTTCGTCGGGCCAACAAAGCCACTGGCCCAGACCCACGTCCCCGTAGGCGGTCGTCGAGTCACCCTCAGTTCGTGCGCAAGGCCACGGAGGATCAGAGGCTGTGGAGCAGAACCGTCGACGAGGACAGCCATCTTCGTCGCCCAAGTAGCCAGGACCTCCTGGTCGTGGGGCTCCAATTCCCTGCGATGGTCCCACATGTCGGCGATCAGCGGCTTGGCATCGATCTCCAGAACGCTCATCCATCTGGTGTTGCAGTCGAGACAAGCCCGGGCCTTCGGACCCATCGGTGAGGTCTCCCGGCCACGGCCGTTCCCCGGGAAGGTGGCGCCTCTACCAACGAGCTGCTTCTGAAGCCACTCCGGCCAGACGTGCTCCTCCGTTAGCTGGGCACCCGTCATCCGTTCACAGAACAGGCAGTCCGACGGGCCAGAGGGGAGATAGAAAGGTGTGACATCCTCAGCCTGGATCGCATCGGCTCGGACGTCAACCAGCCCCGCTGCAAACCTCACCGCTCCGGCTCTGATCCGGAGGAACGCCGAGTCGACGCAACGATGATGGGCCGCGCCGAGCATGCAAATGCCACTTAGCGGGATCGAGTCTGGGTCTGTCGAGACGCTGCGGCCAGCCGCCATGGGCGCAGCAAGCAGCCAACTCCCCGAGGGGGTACCAATCACCTCGGCCCATGAACCTCTGTGCCGCTTGACCACCTCGCCACAGCCGAGACACGGGCTGCGCTTCCAGTCGGGCAAGAGCGGGGGGTGCTCCTCGATTGTCACCAAGCAATTGTCCCGCAGGGCAAGGACGCCAGGTGCAGCATGATCTCCGTCCGGAAGCACCACCAGCAGCAGACGAGATGGGTAAGGCTGCCAGCGCTTCACCCCTCGACGACTCCTTGACCCCCAGGCAACAAACACGGGGCGCTCACCTGCTGCTCTACCGACTCCGGACTGCAAGAACACTCCACGCTCGTCCGTGCTCGTCCGCTGGCGTCCGACCCGATCGTCACCCAGCTAGTCACCCGCGGGCACCCGGGGGCAGCCCACTGGGGCCGCCCTCCAAGATGGCTCGCGTACGGAAGTCACGCTCCAGAGTTCGTTGAACTTCGTGAGCGATCTGGCGCATCCACGCAGTGACGAATGCCCGCCGAGGAATCGATGCCTGCTGGCCATTTACCACCAGTCCGACGACTCCGTCGTGGTCCACCAAGGCCTGATAGTGATCCGACATTTGTGGGTCCACATGCGCACCACCATCCTTGTTCGCCATCTGGAGCACCACGTTCCGCCGGCTGTAGGTGAAGGCCCTCCGCCCGACACGGAGAGGCGACTCGTTGGTCAGGAACCGGGTGACCCACCACTCATCGAAGGCTTGAAGCGGGTTGGTCCGATCGGGGCCAAGGTCGTCCAGCACTGGAGTGGGGGTGGCAGTGCCGGCGTCAAAATTTACGCGAACCGTACATAGCCCCGGGTTGATGGCGAAGGAACCGGGGGGAAGGTCCGGCAGTTGGAGGGCCGTGTTGACGAATCGGAGCCTCTGCGGCAGAAGCCCGAGCTGGTGCAACAGGGACCGGCTGTTTGCCGTCTGGTGACAGAGAACGCGAACCGTCGTCGCGAGCCGGAACGCCTCATCTGTGGCACCCTCGTCGTACGCGGCGGCGGAGCGTCTGAGATAGGCCACCTGGCGGCGCAGGTGCTCCTCTAGGTCGGCGAGGGCAAGTACATGCTGCCCGCCCATGTCGACTCCTCCTCTCGGCGACGCTCCGATCCAATGCCGGCGGTACACCCTAAGCCCGAGCGGCGCGGCCTCCAACAATGCCAGCGCTCACCCTCGGCGAGGTGTCGGCTTTTGGCGGTCAGCGTCGACGAGCAGGTGCCGGGCACCGTCCGTTGACGCTCGGGCCGACGCTCTACCAACTGACCAGACAGACTGGGGCGGCTGGCGACGCGGTTGCGCCAAGTCCATGATGGTGGGATGACGAGCTCGCAGCCCTCGGATCCCCCCAACCAGTCAAGATGGTCCTTCAGCATTGAGAAGATCCATACCAAGGGTGGGGACACGATCGAGGCACCCCCCTGGGGTGTGACAGTATTCGTTGGCGGAAACAACGCCGGCAAATCCACCATGCTTTCAGATGTCGTCAGGATTCTCTCAAGCACCCCGGGCCATCGTCAGGACACCTTAGGCGTTAGTCACCTCACCATTCGCGAGGAAGGTGGCGTTGAGGGATTTCAAGCGTGGCTGCGCGAACATACTTTCATTGACCGGAATCCTGGCGAAGATGCCGACCATTACTCGCGACCAAAAGGTAATGGCGAGATCGTCCGAGTGCCCGGCCTCCTCGACTATTGGACACGTAGGGCTCAATATAGTCAGGACGCCTTAGGCCCGCTCTTCAGCTTTTTGGTGCACGTGTCAGATATCGGCCAACGCATCTCCGCAATAAGCGGCAGCACTCAGCAGCGAGCAAGCCTTAAAGCCTCTCCCCATGGCATCTTAAACTTATTCGAGGAAAATTCGAATCTGTTTAGAGAGTTCTCGGCACTGAGCGAGCGCATATTTCGCAGGCCACTCACCCTGGACTTCTTGGTAGGACAACTTCAGTTACGCGTTGGGCGCCTGGACATGTCGGCACCACCGATCGATCGCATCACGTCTGATTATCGGGAGGCAATGCATGAACTGCCGCTGTTGAGTTCGCAAGGTGATGGAATGAGAAGTCTCCTTGGCCTTCTCTTGCCTATTATCACCGCCTCCTATCCAATCATCATTATGGACGAACCCGAAGCCTTCCTTCACCCGCCACAGGCTTACGAACTGGGAAAGGCTATCTCCCTTGTTGCACGAGACCGACGGGTGCAGGTGCTTGCGGCAAGCCATGACCGGAACTTCTTGGTGGGCTTGTTACAGCCAGAGGTTCCCATATCCGTGGTGCGACTTGAGCGTACGGAAGGTCCGGCGCGAGCAGTTCAGCTAGCGAGCAGCCAGCTGATGCAACTTTGGCAAAACCCGATCATCCGCTACAGCAATATATTGGATGGACTCTTTCATCGAGTTGTGGTAATCGCCGAAGGCGATAGAGATTGCCGCTTCTTCGGTGCGGCTTTAGATGCCGCCAATGACGAGAAGTTACAGAACGAACGGGGATTGAAGGGTACCTCAATCCCGCCGAGCGAGGTGCTTTTTGTGCCTTCCAACGGCAAAGCGGGAATGGCAGAGATCGCCAGGACTTTACAAGCGCTCGGAGTATCGGTCATCGCGAGTCCGGACCTTGATGTAGTCAACGAAGAGACGACCCTGTCCAACCTCGTCCAAGCACTCGGAGGCAAGTGGGAGGACTTTACGGATGACTACAGGACCGCTACTCGTCGATTCCGCGAAAAGCAGGGGCCAGCAACGGCAGCCGACGTACTGACTGCGTTAAGAGCAGTTCTTGAATCGGATCTCACGGCAACGTATGACGCCAAGCTAAAGAAGGCCGTGACTGCACAGATGAGGACCGCCGGAAGTCCATGGGAAGCCCTAAAGCTACATGGAATGTCGGCGTTTAGAACTGGGCAAGAGCGAGCTGCCGCTACTCGCCTTATCGCCGCCCTAGCCCAAGTGGGCATCGTGGTCGTACAGGATGGCGAGCTGGAGTCGCTCGCACCTGACCTAGAGGTAAAGAAGGGGGCGAGGTGGCTTCCGGCTGCACTTGAGGCTGGCGCTCATATGGACACAGCGGCACAGGGCCACGTTCATCGAGTTATTGCTGCCGCAGAGTTAAGGTTTGCAAAGAACCCTGCGGATCAAAGCACCCCCAATTGAGCTTCTTGCCATCCCGTATGCCGTCGACCCGCCCTGCTGGGGAGCGGGCCGCCGCCCGGCCCGCCACGTCAAGCGGACCTTGACGGCTCGTACGGACGCTGGCGGGTCGGGTGGTGGTCTGCTCGGCTCGCCCGGGTCGACGGTGGGCGGGATGGCATACCGCAACCACCCACGGACCTGGACCCGTCGGCGGAGCCGGCCATCCTGGAGCCGGCGCGCCCCCGCCGGAGGCGCACTAACCGCAACCCCGCGACCGCCGCCAGCTCGCCGACGCGCCCGGCGTCCGCTCTCCTACGCCGCGCGGGCTCGTGGCCGCGCGGCACGGCCGGCTGCCGGCCCATCACACCACCGGTCAAGAGCCTGCCGTTCTGCGGCGGCCCACCGGGCATCCCGCCTTCCGCGCCAGCCGCCGGGCGTCCGGCGTGACGGCCGCAGAGCGACAGCGGCAGCGGCCGACGCGCGCCCGGCGGCGGCGCGGAAGGCGGGATGCCCGGTGGGCCGCCTTGATAGACGTACAGAAAGTCCTCCCACACAGACCGGCAGGCGGCTGTCCTGCGCCTGTGAATACCTCGCAAGTGAGTGCGTAGAAAGCCGATGGTCCGGCAACGGGCGACCACGCTACGGTTCGCGGATGAGCATCCTGCCCGGCGCGACGAGGAAATCGTTCGCGGGTCGCGATCTTCGGCATCGCATCCTTGATGGGCACTCGTTCAAGTTGTGTGACTTCCGTGGCGCCGACCTCCGGGGCGCCTCCCTCCGTGGTGTCAGCTTCGCTGGCTGCGATCTGCGGGATGCCGACCTGCGTGACACGGATCTGTCCTACGCGCGGTTCAGCTACGTCATGACGCACGATCCGGAGTACGGACGCACGGACGTTACCGGGGCCCGGTGGGACGGGGCCGACCTTCGAGGCGTCACCGCCGAGCGCGTCATTGGGTGGCCGCACGGCCTCTCAGACTCCGGGGTTACGTCGGGTTGACGTGTCGGCACCCGGTGCTACTCTGGCGCTCGTCGAGCACGCCAGCCCGGCCTTCCCGCCGCGTCGCTGGACTCACATCGGAGATGCCGAACGGCCTTCCTGCCGCTGATGCTGGCCACGTCCCGCCGGCTCTCGATCACACCGGCCGCTGTGCCGGCCCCCTGAGTCCGTTGAGCGGCCCAGTACGGCCTTTCCTGCCGTCCACGATGGCCCGGATTCGCTCATCTCCACGGGTGGGGTCAGCCTGCGGGTACCCGCCGGATGCCGATATCCCGGGCTCCCCACCCGTGCCGGCCCCGATCACCGAGTTCACGAGCGCGAAAGGACACAACCAATCGGCGGAAAGTGGCACCACCACGATTCCGTCCTCCGGCGTCAGCCGCCCTCTCGGCGGTGCCAGGAGACACGACGAACACCACCAGCGGACCCAGGTCCACGGCGGTGGTGCTTCGTCTCCCGTCCCTGCCGCCCCTGAGGAGGAAGTCCTGTCCACCCCGCTCGGGCTGTACCGGCCCGCGCTCGCCGCCGGCCGTGACGCCCAAGCCCTGCACCGCGCCGCCATGCCGGAGTTCTCCGGCTGGCTGGAGCACACCGCATCCGTTGGCGGCTGCTCCCGCCCGATCCGCCTCACCGGCACCATCGCCGCCGTCGACACCGACACCGGCCGAATCACCAGCCGGCTGCACACCGACGAGCTGCCTGACCGGGCGCTCTACAAGGCGTGCGGCAACCGCCGCGAATCGGTGTGCCCGGACTGCGCCTGGGTCTACCAGGGCGACGCCTACCAGGTCGTGCGCTGCGGCCTGACCGGCGGCAAGGGTGTCCCCGTCTCGGTCGGCCGGCACCCGGTCGTCTTCGCCACCTTTACCGCCCCGTCATTCGGCGCGGTCCACCACCGGCACGTCGCCCGCCACACCTGCCGCAGCCGGCAGCGCTGCGACTGCCGCCCGGCCCCGTGCCGCGCCCGCCGCAACGTCGACACCTGTCAGCACGGGCAGCCCGCGGTGTGCTTCGCCCGCCACGACGCCGACGATCCGCGGCTCGGGCAACCGTTGTGCCTGGACTGCTACGACCACGCCCACCAGGTCGTCTGGAACTACTTCGCTGGCGAGCTGTGGCGGCACACCAAGCAGGCCATCGAACGCCACCTCGCCGCCCTCTGCCGCCGACGCGGCATCCCCTTCCTCCGGGTCGTCACCGCCTCCGGCAAGGCCCGCTCGGTGCCGCCGGTACGGGTGTCACACGGCAAGGTCGCCGAGATGCAACGTCGAGCAGCCGTGCACTTCCACGCCCTGCTGCGCCTCGACGGCATCGATCCCGCCGACCCGGACGCCCTCGTGCCGCCACCCGCCGGCATCACCATCGACGACCTGGAGGCTGCCATCCACGCCGCCGCCTCCCAGATCACAGTCACCACACCCCCGCACCCCGACAGTGAGGATGTAGGGGCGGTCACCCGGTTGTCTGACCCTTGCCCTGACCGACGGTTGCTGTCCTTGGCTGGATTTGTCGACTGTCCGGGTGACCGCTCCTGCACGTCACTGGCTGGGCGTTCGTGACTTTATAGGAGCCTGTGCGAGAGGCCCCGTCACTGTCTTGTCCACCTGCCCGGCGGGTGCGTGCCGACCCTGTTCGGTGCGAGCGAAAGGGACGACGAGTCCAGCATGGCAGCCAGGAAGCGCCCGGTCACGGGTGGGATAGACACCCACGGCAAGACTCACCACGCCGCCGCCGTTGATGAGACCGGCCGGGTACTCGGCGATCAGCAGTTCGCCGCAACAGCGGACGGATATCGGGCGTTGCTGGCCTGGCTGCGGTCGTTCGGGCGATTGATCAAGGTGGGAGTGGAGGGCACCGGCACCTACGGCGCAGGACTGGCCCGCTACCTGGCCGGCGAAGGCGTTGACCTGGTCGAGGTCGACCGGCCCGACCGCAAGACCCGCCGCAGCAAAGGTAAGTCCGACCCGATCGACGCGATCGCTGCCGCCCGCGCGGCGGTGTCCGGGCAGGCCGCTGGCACACCCAAAACCCGCACCGGGCCGGTCGAGGCCATCCGGGCGCTGCGCGTGGCTCGCCGGGGCGCGGTCAAGGCCCGCACCGCCGCCCTCAACCAACTCCACGGACTGATCACGTCCGCGCCCGAGGCCGTGCGCGCCAGCCTGGCTGGACTACCCAGGCACGCGATGATCACCGCCTGCGCCAGCCTGACCGTCGATGACACGGCCATGACCGACCCCATTGAGGCGACCAGGGCAGCGCTCCGCGCCGTCGCCACCCGGGTGCAGGCTCTCGACACCGAAATCGCCCTGGCCGACCGGCGGCTGCGCCCGGCGGTGGCAAAGACCGCCCCGCGCCTGACCGCCCTTTACGGCGTCGGACCCGAAGTCGCCGGCCAGCTACTGACCACCGCCGGTGACAACCCCGACCGGCTGCGCTCCGAAGCCGCCCTTGCCCACCTCTGCGGCGCCGCCCCGATCCCCGCAAGCTCCGGACGCACCGACCGCCACCGCCTCAACCGCGGCGGCGACCGAGCCGCCAACAACGCCCTCTACACCATCGCGCTAACCCGCATGCGCTACGACCCCCGCACCCGCGACTACGTGCAACGACGCACCAAACAAGGCCTCGCCAAGACAGAAATCATCCGCTGCCTCAAGCGATACATCGTCCGCGAGGTCCACACCGCACTCATGGCCGACTTCACCGCCCTCAGCACCGCTTGACGTCCATAGGAGCATCCGGCCGCAGGGCTGGATGGTCGCCTGGGGCGAGCAGGTCGACGTCCGGCGCATCAATAGCGCCAGCGGCGAGCTGACCAACGGCAAGGTCGCCGCCTACCTCGCCAAGTACGCCACCAAGGCCACCGGCCACTGCTCCACCCGACTCACCCCCGCCACGGTCGACGACTACGCCAACCCGGAAGGCGACCACCTGGCCCGCCTCATCGACGCCTGCTGGCGACTCGGACGCCCCACCCAGCACGCCACGGCCATGGGCACCCCAACGGTCGACGACCGTCAAGGCCACCTTGACACCACACCGAACCCCTACGCGGGGCTGCGGCGCTGGGCGCACATGCTCGGCTTCGGCGGCCATTTCCTAACCAAGGCCCGCCGCTACTCCGTCACCTTCGGCCTGCTCCGCGACACCCGCGCCACCTACCGCCACATCGAGGACGACCGACCCGCCGACACCATCACCGTCGGCACCCTCGCCTACATCGGGGCCGGCTGGCTCACCGAAGGCGACGCACTCCTCGCCAACACCGCCGCCAGACAACGACGCGAGAGCAGACGCGTCGGCCGGGAAGAACTCGCCCACGAAGCTTGGCTCATCGGGGCCGCCGCATGAGCCGAGACCTCAACCCTCGCTGGTACTCCCCTGCCGAGGTTGCCGTCCTGCTCGGCTTCGGCATCTCCAAGGTGAAGACGAAGATCGCCACCGGCGAGCTGCGCTCCATCAAGGACGGCAAGTACCGCCGCATCCTCCCCGAATGGGTCGACGACTACATCCGCGAACAGGTCGAACGCCAGGAGGCCGCCTGATGCCCGCCCGTGCCCGCGCTAACGGCGAAGGCTCCATCTTCCCCTACCGCAACGGCTTCGCCGCCTACGTCTGGGTCACCAAGCCTGATGGCAAGCGTACCCGGAAGTACGTCTACGGCAAGACGCGCGAGGCGGTCCACGACAAGTGGATCAGGTTGCATCAGCAGGCGAAGCAGGGGCCGGTGGCGACCAGCGTCCCGACGGTCGGCAGCTTCCTCACCTACTGGCTGTCGGAGATCATCGAGCCGAACCGGGCGCCGTTGACCTACGCGACCTACGAGACGTTCGTCCGCCGCTACCTCGCCCCTGGCCTCGGGTCCAAGCGGCTCGACCGGCTCCAGTCCCGGGACGTGCAGACTTGGATCAACCAGGTGGCCCGTACCTGCCAGTGCTGCGGCCGGGGCAAGGATGCCGCCCGGCCGAAGGACAAGCGGCGCTGCTGTGCGGTCGGTCGCTGCTGCCAGGCCGTCCCGTCGACGCGCACGGTCAGCGACATCCGGGCCGCGCTGCGAGCAGCCCTCACCCACGCCCAGGCCGAAGACCTCATCACCAAGAACCCGGCCGTCCCGGTCACCCTGGCCACCGTCCGCCGACGGAGGGGAAAGTCCTGGTCGAGCGACGAGGCCCGGAGGTTCCTGGAGTCCGCCCGCCACGACGAGGACCCGCTCTACGCCGCCTACGCCCTGGTCCTCGTCGTCGGTCTGCGCAAGGGTGAGGCGTTGGGCCTCACCTGGGACGACGTCGACCTCGACGCGGGAGAGCTGACCGTCGGCCGCCAACTGCAACGGGGCCGGGGAAGACTGCTTCACCGTGACACCAAGACCCAGGCGTCCGACGCCACACTCCCCCTCCCCGATATCTGCCTGACCGCGCTCAAGTTGCGAAGCGAACAACGCGACGAGGCACGAGAAACGGCCGGAAAAGCGTGGCAGGAAACCGACCTCGTATTCACCACCCGCTATGGCACACCGATCGAGCCACGCAACTTCCAACGGAGTTGGCAGACCCGGTGCGACAAGGCGGGCACACGGCCGATCACCGTTCACGACGCCCGGCGCACCTGCGCCACGCTCCTGGCCGACCTCGACGTCCACCCGCGCGTCGCCATGCAGGTCCTCCGGCACGCCCGCTTCTCGGTGACCATGGAGATCTACACCCAGGTCTCGCCCAAGGCGACCCGGGAAGCCCTCAAGCGTCTCGGTGACTCACTCGGCCGCTGACGGGAACTGCTGTGCTTAGCTGCTGTACGACAGCAGAAAGGCCACCTCCCGCTTCCGGGAAGTGGCCTTTGACCTGCGTGGGCGATACTGGGATCGAACCAGTGACCTCTTCGGTGTGAACTCTCGGCGAGCCGGTCGGATCGGGCCTGATGCGAGGTCAGAGGGCCTGGTGACGCTCGTCTTGGTCCCTTTTCGGCGGCCATGGTTGCTGTACTGCTGGCGTCGATCGGTCAGCCTCCCGGGTCCAGCCGAGGAAGCGGTGGTGCAACGCGCCGGCCGGCATGCAGGGCATGTCTTCGGCGGCTTGGACGAGGTAGGAGCCGAGGTAGAGGGCCAACGACACGGGGGCGTCTGCGTACTCCGCCCGCAGCTCACGCTTCCGGGTCGGGCAGGGCCAGGGCAGGTCGCAGCCGCCGCAGCTCCAGATCGGCATGACTGGGCCGTGGGTGGTCACTCTTGGCCTTAAAGGAAGCGCGCGGTGATCGTTCGGGCCTGCCGGCTGGTCGCCCAGTTCACCTGCCAGCACGGGTACGGAGCCAGCCGCAACCACCACGCGCGGCAGCCAGCGCACATGCCGTCGAGTCCTCGGACGTGCAGCGCGAGGATCGTCTGCTCCTGGCGGTCTTTCACTGCTCCCCCTCCCCGGGCCAGTGGCCTCGGTTGATCGGGATCCGGTGCCGGGCATGACACGGCAGGTCGGCTCCGCAGCGGCAGACCCGCCGCCATCGCCGCCAAGACCAGACGGGCCGGTGCCGCCGCGCGAGGGTCATGGCGGCGGCGAGCAGGTACTCCTCGTACGAGACGCGCCGCACCGGATCTCCCTCGTCAGTCACGAGGGCACGCTGTTTCGCCCCTGAGTTGAGAGGAACGCGGCGACCAGGCCAAGCCGCACCGCCCGCCGCATTCCGTGAGGAGGAAGGTACGCAGCGTGGTAGAGCTGAATGGGTAAGGTTCGTACCCCTGATCAGGCGACGAGGCCGACCTTCAGCGCGAGGTCATGCACATCGCCTCGCAAAGAGCGCGGTCCGTCCAGTAAATCGAGGGTGATCTGCCTGGCGTAGCCGTTGAAGCGGATCGTCTCCGGCGCGGACTCGTATGCCTGACGAAGAGTCGCCACAGTGGTCTCGTTGTCGCCCTTGCCGTAATGGCCGCGGGCCACCTCGATCAGGTGCCGGGCACGGCGCGGTTTCGACGGGATCGCTGCCGGGTCAAGGCGGTTGGCTTGTCGCACCGCCTCACCGGACTTCTGAAGCTCCACGGCGACGGTCACGGCGTGGGCGCCCATGATGACCCGCGAGAACGAAGTCTGCGGCTGGTAGAAGTTCTCCGGCAGCCGCTGCGCCACCCGATCCGCACGGTCCCAGTACCGCCAGGCGCGACCCTCCTCACCGGCCCGAGCGGCGGTATAGGCAGCTTCGAAGTTCAGGGCGCCCCAAAGAGCGAGCAGGTTCGGGTTCGCGTCGGTCGTTCGGGGTTTGAGCGCCGAGACCACGTCGAGCGCCACCGCCATACCGGTGTCCCAGTCCCCGGCGTCCCGGTGAACCTGGCACAGGAACCATCCCGCGCAGGCCAACGCCTCCGGATCTCCCGACTCCTGCGCCGCCACCATCGCACGGTCAGCTACGCGCCACAGCAACTCGGCGGCAGGCTGGTAAGCAAGGAACATCTGGGCCAGGCCGAGCACTTCGGCAAGCAGCGCCTGAGCCTGACGACGCTCGTCACCCTCATACGTCAGCGCGGCACGCTGAGCGTCCCGAACCAAATCCGGCAGCAGAGCGCCGAGCACCGTTCGATGATCTGACGCCTGATGACGGGCACGCCAGGCTGCGGCGAGCCGGCCCTTGATCTGCTGTAGCGGTTGCGGTGACATGTCGTCGGACAACGCGCAGCGGTTGACGGCGTCACGTACCGAGGCGAGTGCTGGATGCTCGGGCCCGTTGACCACCTCAGACCGATCGCTCAACTCCCCGATCAAGGCGGACACGTCGACCTTGAGGGCGCGGGCGATCCGATCGAGCATGTGAACACGCGGCGGCAGGATCCGATCGCTCTCCACGGCCTTGACCCACTCGGCGCTACGGCCTACTAGCCCCCCGAGCACAGCGCGGGTCTTGCCCGAGCGCTCACGGTAGACCTTGAGTCGCTGCCCAAAGGTCAGCCCCGGCATGGGATCCATCCCGAACCTCCTCGTAGCGCGGGATGCGTCGCCGGCCTGTCGACCGCCGTCGTGCCCCCACGGTACCCACGGGCTCCCCACCCGGTAACCCTTCGCGTCGCCGACAGGCGGGCTTATTAACTCGTCGACCGTCTCGCGCTGACCCCCCCGTTAGGGCCGGGTAGATGCAGTCGAAGAGTGAGGGTCAGCAGTGAATCGCGCTGGTGAGACATCTGCTGCCACCGCTTGTTGGCAAGCCTCCGCAGTTGGAGCCAAGGCTTTCGCTGCCTCCTTGAGGCCTCAGCCGCTCACATCGCACGACGGATCACTGTCGCGAGGCGGGTTGAGTCGACAAGCCTCGCGGCAGCGCCTGTCGGCAATCCGTCGCCCGGGCCGCCCCCGGGATAACGGTGCTTCCGGTGTCCGAGCCCTCAGTGGGAGGCTTTAGCCATGGCCCAAGACCAAGCCGCATCCGACCACGTCCGCACCGCGGTTGACGAGGTGCCTGTTCCGGACCGGCGCGCCGAAGTGAGCCTTGTCCGCTCAGCGGCGGGGTGGATGAGGGATGCGCTCAATGCCTGGGCACTGGACGACTACGGGAAGGTAGCCGCCCTCGCTCCGCTGGCCGTCGAGCACCTGGGGAAAGCGGTGCTGTGGCGGACGAACCCCGTCCTGGTCGTCCCGCTGAGCCAAGACGCGGAGGCTTCCCTGTTCAGTCTCGCGACCCAGCCCGACCTGGCGTACTCGAAGCTGAGAACTGTCGGTCTCGCGGTCCTCCTCCGCCGCCTTGAGCCGATGGTCAACTTGCCGATCGACGGGAAGCAGCGGACCCGGATGGTGGAGGTCCGTAACGGGGCGATGCACGTCGGATTGCCAGCGCAGTCGAGGCACATTCTCCAGGACTGCTTGGCCGTATGCCGCGTCTTGCTTGAGCACCTGGGCGAGGAGCCCAGGGTTTTCTACGGCCGCGACCACTACGCGAGCGTAGTCAGGCTGCTGGATGCGAAGCGCAGTGAGGTGGGACACCGGGTCGCGGCGAAGTTCGCGAGGGCGAGCCGCCATCTCAGGGGACTTTCGAGACGCCTCGATAGCGGCCTGTTCGTGTCCACCGTCAGCCAGCTTGAGCAGTCGGCGGCCGACGCACTGGACCCGAGCGCCTTCGGCAGCGGACTGTGGGGTGTCGACGCTAAGTGCCCCCAGTGCAGGAGGAAGGGCCGGCTGTTCGGCCGTGTCGACGTGGATCCCGAAGTGGACTACGACGTCGAGCCGCTGGGCAACGGCGAGTATGAGGGCCACCCGATTGTCACTGGTTGGCTGGTTGAGCTTTTCCCGCAAGCCTTCTCGTGCAACGTGTGTCGGCTGACCCTTCACGGGCCAGAGGAACTAATTGAAGCCAAACTACCGGCTGCCCGGCACATGGTCGACGTAGGGGAGCTAGGCGAAGATTTCGACCCCGAGCAGCTGTAGCTGACCCGGCAAGATAGCCGGTTGGTGAGCGGAAAAGAAACACGCCGAACGGCACTAGACCCGGCTCTCAGTTAGCCGGCGCGGCTCGGCTCGGGCTGTAGTCCGCCAACCGGATCCGCGTCGGCCGCCGACCTGCTCATTACGAGTCAGTCCCCGCGCGCACTTTCACCGCCTGGTCCTCCTGCCCGACCTGGTGGCGCGGTCCGCCATCGTCCGCTGCTGCTCGCGAGTTTGGCTGCTCGGATTGGCTGCTCGTCAGGCCGGGTCACGTCCGGTGCGACCTACGATCGCCGCTGGTCGTCCCAGTGCTTGTAGCAGGCCTGCTGTTCCGCCTTCGCATCCCCGATGAAGGCTTCGCCCGGCTGACTGGTATCGCCGCGGGTCACCAAAGCAGCGAGCGATGGCTCGCCGTGATCAAAACAATCTTGTGATAGGACATCCAGCAGATCACCGAGCTGCCGGTAGTGATATCGCTTGTCGATCGCAATCGACAGCTCCTTGTAGGTGATCGTCTGCCCTCGAAGTGCGACGAGAATCAGGACGCCTCGCATAATGGGCAGAGCCTCCTGCATGAGCTCTGTGAAGTGGACGGTCCGACCCCGCCACTTGCTGTCGACTCGCTGGCCAACCGTGTAGGCGAAGTGTCCTTTGCTTCCCACGACTCGTCCCTCCTCTACGCTCCAAGTCCGACTGTGCCTTGCAGCGCGCAAGGCAGCATCAACCCTTCGGCCAGTGCTCTGCTGCCGTCAGCCCGTCCTTTCTGGTCCGCAACATAGGCCAGAGCCACTGTGTTTGGTCGCCTGCGACGTCGACGAGCGCACCTGGGTCGCGTCGCTGCTGCATCAGAACTCGTGGTGTCTCCTAGCTGCCGCGCTACCTGCGAATGGGAATCCGCCGCCGGGTGCCCCCATGTGGGGTTGGGCGCCGTCCGCCCCGAACTCCCCCGAGCCGTTCCAACGCGTCAGGACACGGGCGATCTCGTCGGTCGTCATGAAGGTCGCGTAGTAGCCCACACCGTCGCTGCGGTGGATGCGGGCATCGATGTTCTCCACCGTCGCGGGGTCGTCACCCGCGCCCGGCAGGAACTCCACCCTCGCGCCTGCGGTCGTGGCCGCCCAACGCCCCGTGTCTCGCACGCCGTCTCCATCTCGACGCAACGGTCCTACCGCGGCCCATCGCTGGTGAGCCTGCCCCCGGTTGCCCGGCCCGGCGGCGCCCCACCAGCGGTCGTCCGTCGGCTCACCACGGTTCCGATGCCGAGTGCGCCGCGGCGATCAGCCAGAACAGGATGACCCGTTGGTAGACCAGCGCAAGGCCGAGCAGCACGATGCCGGCGATCGCCAGGGCGACCAGCGCCCCGAGGACGCCCGCGTTCGTAAGCGCGTACCGCCAGGCGGAGCTGGGTGGGGCTCCTCGGCCGGCGCGGCGGTCTCCTCGAAGAAGATCACGGCGGGATGCTACGCCCGCCGGCCGCCGGTGCCGGCCCCGCGCACCGGCCGGTCCGCCAGGGCCGCCCGCACCGCCTCCTCCGGCGTGTCGACGTGGCGCGAACCGGGCGCCGGCTCGCCGGTCGCGTCGACCACGCGCCAGCCACCGAGCACCACCACCGGCACCTGACCGCGGCGCATCGCCAGCGCCACCTCGCTGAGGGTGCCCCAGGAGCCGCCCACGGTGATCACCGCGTCGGCGCTCCACACCAGGACGGCGTTTCGGGCCTGTCCCAGGTTGGTCAGCAGCGTCGCCGTCGCCTCGGCAACCGGGCCGGGGGCGGTGCCGTCGTCGGGGCGTACCGCGATGACCAGGCCGTCACCGGAGCGGGCGCCGGCGGCGACCGCGGCCATCACCCCGCCGCCACCTCCGCAGAGGACGGTCGCGCCACGCGCGGCGAGCAGCTCCCCCACCCGGCGGGCGTGCGCCAGCTCGGCCGGCGTCGCGGACGCCGGGCCGCAGACCGCCACCTGCACCACCGGCCTCACTTCCACGGCGAGGCTAGCGCCGGGCGCGGCCATCCCGCCGGTACGCCACGGGACCCGCATGGTGGACCGGTACCCATACCATCCCTGGCCATGGGGCGTGAGCTGGCGGAACAACCGAGACGATGGCGGCTCGGCGGCGTCGACTGGCAGGTGCTGCTCATCATCGGCGGCTTCGTCGCGTTGCTCGCGGTGCCCGGCCTGCTGCTGCTCGCGCAGGGGTGGCCGCCACCCTCGCCGAGTACGCCGGGTCGTCCGGTGAGGTGCGGGTCACCCGGTGTGTCCCGTTCGAGGGAAAGAGCAAGGGGTGGACCTGCTCCGGGGAGTTCGTTGCCGACGGCGGGAAGTTCCGCATCGCCGACGTGACGATCGAGCCGTCCCTGGAGGAACGCCCCACCGCCCCGGTCGCGGCGCGAGTCGCCGACGGTCGATCCGATGAGGCGTGGATCCCGAGCCTGGTGCCGCTCACCGCCGGCGGCGGCGGCCTGGCGTTCCTGGGTATGGCCGGGTGGTTCGTCTGGAAGGTGTTCCGTCCCGACGACCCGGAGGAGGGCCTGTCGAAGCAGGCCCGCCGGCGCCTGGCACGGCAGCGGCGGGGCCCCGCCGGACCGCCGCAGCTGGGCAACCGGGCCCGTGGCCGACGCCGGAGGCGGCGCGGTCCGAAGGCTGACGTGGCTCCCCGGTGTGGGCACCGGGGAGCCACCGGAACAGGGATCAGAAGACGGCGACGCCGTACTTGCTCAGGGCCTCCTTGACCGGCTGGAAGAAGGTCTGGCCGCCGGTACGGCAGTTGCCGCTGCCGCCGGAGGTCAGGCCGAGCGCGGTGCTGCCGGCGTAGAGCGGGCCGCCGCTGTCGCCGCCCTCGGCGCAGACGTTGGTGGCGATCATGCCGCGTACGGTGCCCTCGGCGTACCGGACGGTGGCGTTGAGGCCGGTCACCGTGCCGGTGCGGGTGCCGGTGGTGCTGCCGCTGCGGGTCACGGCCTGGCCGACGTACGCGTCACCGGCGGCGGTGATGTCCTGCGAGCCGACGGAGCCGTTGATGGCGACTGAGGTGTTGGTGTAGCGGACGATGCCGTAGTCGTTGCCGGGGAAGCTGCTGCCGGTCCGGTCGCCGAGCTTGGTGCTCAGCGTCGAGTTGGCGTACCAGGCGCTGGCCAGGTTGGTGCAGTGCCCGGCGGTGAGGAAGTAGTAGGTGCTGCCGCTGCGCACGTTGAAGCCGAGCGAGCAGCGGTAGCCGCCGCCGTAGACGGCGTCGCCGCCGGAGATCCGCATGCTCAACTTCCCGGCCAGGTCGGTGGTGCGGGCGCTGCCGCCGGAGGCGGCCACGGCGTCCCGGATGCGGGCCTGGTCGGCGGCGCTGACCGTGCTGTCCACCCCGACGACGACCTGGTTGGTCACCGGGTCGAGGTACGTCGCGGTGCCGGTGACGCCGAGGTCCACCCGGGACTGCGCGCGCTGCAGCGCGGTGGTGCTGCGGGTGACCAGGCGGGCCTGCCCGCCGGCGGCGCGGACCGCGGCGGCGGCCCGCGCGTCGGTGACCGCGACGACGGTACGCCCGGAGGCGTCGACGTAGGAGCCGGCGGTGCGCTCGGCGCCGAGCGCGGCCGTGAGGGTGGCGGCCCGTTCGGCGGACAGGGGTGCGGGGGCGGCATGTGCGGGTGCCGCGGCGACGGCGCCGGTGAGCAGGGTGGCGGTGACGGCGGACAGCACACCACGTCGAGTGAGTCTCACGCGTTCCTCCTGGGGAGGGCTGGACGGCCGGGGTCGGCCGATCGACGACTGCCCATGCTTCTCGCCGGGGCCGGGGCGGATCCAGGCTGCCGGTGCGGTTGTTCACCCGCGGCCGGACCGGACGTGGCCGCGTAACGCACCGAGATCGATCGACGCTGTTGGAAGTGGGCCACCACCGGCTCACGGTCGTGCTCCCGACGGGATGTCGACGCCCGCGGTCCTGGTCGGTTAGCCTGCCGGCCATGTCATCGACGCTGACCGAAGCGACCGATCCGTACTGCCTGGGCGAGGGCGAGAGCGTGACGCTGCTGGCCGGGCATCCGTGGCGCCGGTTCGTGGTGCTGGGCGACAGCGTCGCCGAGGGGATGTGCGAGCCGGTCGACGGGTACCCGCCGGTGCAGTGGGCGGACCGGATCGCCGCGGAGCTGCGGGCGGCACGCCCCGGGCTGGCGTACCTCAATCTGGGCCGGCGGGGGCTGCGGGCGCACGAGGTGCGCGCGGCGCAGCTGGACGCGGCGCTGGCCTTCGACCCGGACCTGGCGCTGGTGGTCTGCGGCGGCAACGACGCGTTCCGCTCGGCCTTCGACCCGGACGCGGTCGACGCCGAGCTGGCGGCGATGATCGGCGCGCTGCGGGCGGCCGGGGCGGACGTGGTGACCGTCGGCATGTTCGACGTCTCGTACAGCCCGGCCGTCCCCGAGAAGGTCCGGCCCGGACTCGGCGAGCGGATGCGTCTGCTCTCCGCCCACACCGGGCGGCTGGCCGCCCGGCTGGGGACGGTGCACGTGCACCTGACCGACCATCCGGCGGGCGCGGAGCCGTCGCTGTACAGCAGCGACGGCCGGCACGGCAGCGCCCGCAGCGACGCGATCGCGGCGGCGGAGACGGTACGCCGGCTCGGCGCGCACCTCGCCGCCCGCCGCGCGCCCCGGCCGTGACTCGGTTGTCGTCTCCCGGCCCCGGCCGCGCCGGGAGACGACAGCCGGGTCAGTCGGTGAGCAGCATGCCGGTCATCAGGACGCCGCGGGCCAGGTTGAGCACCCCCTCGCAGCCGGGGTAGCCGACCCGGGCCAGCGCGCCGGAGCCGGTGCGGCCGAACAGGTACGGGGCGATGCTGTACGGCACCTCGGCGGTGACCACCTCCCCGGTCTCGATCTGCACGAAGTCCATCGCCACCCGGTCGGCGGGCATGTACCGCTGCAGGATGTTGCCGCCCCGCGCCACGGCCGCGCGCACCCCGTCGGCCCAGGCCGCCGCGCTCAGCTCCGGGCCGATCAGCACGTCGTGCCCGGCGGAGCCGTCGGCGGGCTTGGCGACCAGCTCCGCCTGCTCGGCCAGCGCCCGGTCCAGCTCGGCCTCGGTGAGCAGCACGGTGTGCGGCACGTACCGGCGGACCAGTGCCTGGTCGTCGGCGGGCAGCAGCTCCAGGTCCTCGTAGAGCCAGGCGAAGTTGACCTTGTTGCCGAGCAGCCAGGCGGCGGTGCTGACGAACATCGGCAGGGTGCCGGCGGCGAGCGCGCCCGCCACCGCCTCCAGGCCGGCGCTCGGGGTGACCCGGTTGGGCACGAAGAGCCGGAACAGCGCGTCCACCGGTGCGCTGCGCACCACCAGCCGCCGGTCGGCGTCCAGGGTGGCGGTGGCGACCGGGGCGATGACCAGGTCGATGCCGAAGCGCCGGGCCTGGTCCACCAGGGGCGAGAGGATCCGGATGAAGGTCTCCGGGTCGTCCAGCCCCGGGTAATCGGCGTCGAAGTCCATCAGCAGCGCCACCCGGGCCCCCTCGGCCAGACCCAGCTCGTCGCGGATCGCCACGAACCGCTGGTCCAGCAGGGAGGGCGCCGGCCGGGCCGGCACGCCGTCGAGCAGGCCGCGCTCGGTGTAGAGCTGGGCGAAGCGCTGGATCACCGTGTCCGCGTCGAAGCCGCCGCCCAGGCTGCTGTCGATGTTGTACTCGACGATCCGCGGCTCCCCGCCGGAGAGCAGCACGTCCGGCCGGTACGCGGCCAGCAGCGCCTCGGTCAGCGGCTCGTCCTCGTCGAGCAGCCGGGTCTCCCCCGCCGGTACGCCGAGCAGCCGGCGCAGCTCTCCTGCCGTGCGGGCCCGCCGCCGGCAGGCGTCCAGCACGAGCTGGGCGATCCGGTCGCAGACCTCGTTGAGTTCGCGGAAGGAGTCGGCGGTCATCACCGTCGGCCGGGCCAGCCGCCACTGCTTGTTGTACGTCGCCCGGCCGTGGAAGATCCGCTCCCACTCCTGCGCCCCGGCGGCGACCATCGCCCGGCGGGTGGCCTCCGGCAGGTCGGTCCACGCCCGGCCGGCCGGCGGCCACGGGTAGTTCACATCGATCATGATCCGTCCTTGGTCACGTGGTGGATGGCGGCGGTGAGGGCCGCCCGGCCGGGCTGCACGGCCCGGTCCAGCGCGGGCGCGAACGGCAGCACCGCGCCGTCCGGGCGGGTCACCCGCCGGGGCGGGGCGGCCAGCGGCACCCGCTCCACGACACTGGCGATGATCTCCGCGGCGATGCCGCAGGAACGGTTGGAGTCGTCGAGCACCACCAGCCGCCCGGTCCGGCCCACCGAGTCGACCAGCCCGTCGAGGTCGAACGGGTAGAGCGTGCGCGGGTCGAAGACCTCCACCGACACCTGGTCGGCCAGTTCCCCGGCCACCGCGAGCGCGTCGTGCACCAGGTGCCCGACGGCGACCACGGTCACGTCGTCGCCGGCCCGGCGCACCACGCCCCGCCCCAGCGGCACCGGGGCGAGGGCGGCGAAGTCGACGTCCTCGCGGACGTCCAGCGCGCCGGCCGGGGCGAAGACCACCACCGGGTCGTCGTGCCGGATCGCCGACACCAGCAGCCCGTACGCGTCGGCCGGGGTGGCCGGCACCGCGGTGACGATCCCGACGTGGGCGAAGAGCGAGTACGGGTGGTCGGAGTGCTGCCCCGCCCAGCCGGTACGGGAGCCGGAGCCGGGCACCAGGTAGGTGACCGGGGCGGCGCACTGCCCGCCGGTCATCAGCGGGAACTTGTGCGCGTGGTTGACGATCTGCTCGAAGACCAGGAACAGCAGCGACGGGATCTGGAACTCCACCACCGGGCGCATCCCGGCCAGCGCCGCGCCGGTGGCGAAGCTGGTGAACGCCTGCTCCGACAGGGGGGTGTCCAGCACCCGCTCCGGCCCGAAGCGCTTCAGCAGGCCGGCGGTGACGTTCGACGCGGCCACCCGGATGTCCTCGCCGAGCAGGAACACGTTCTCGTCGCGGGCGAGTTCGTCGGCGAGCGCCCGGGTCAGCGCCCGGCGGTAGGACAGCCGTGGCATCAGCCACCTCCCGTCCGGGCGGTCAGCCCGCTGGCGTACAGGTGATCCAGCGCGCCGGCCGGGTCCGGCTCGGGGCTGGCCAGGGCGAACGCGACGGCCGCGTCGAGCGTCGACTCGACCTCGGCGTCGACGGCCGCCCGGTCGGCCGGGGCGAGCCGGGCGCCCTGGATGTCGACCGGGTCGCGGGAGCGCCCCTCGGCCACCTCCTCGGGCGGGCGGTAGTCGAGGCGTACGGCGTGTTCGAAGGTGTGGTGGGCGTCGAAGCGGTAGGTGCGGGCCTCGACCAGCTCCGGGCCGCCGCCGGCGCGCATCCGTGCGACGGCGGCGGCTGCGGCGGCGCGTACCGTCTCCGGGTCCTGGCCGTCGACGACGGCGGCCGGCATGCCGAACGCCTCGGCCCGGCCGACGATGCTGCCGGCGACCGCGCCCTCGACCGGCAT
The DNA here is from genome assembly GCF_051386295.1 of Micromonospora sp. URMC 105. Taxonomy (NCBI): domain Bacteria; kingdom Bacillati; phylum Actinomycetota; class Actinomycetes; order Micromonosporales; family Micromonosporaceae; genus Micromonospora; species Micromonospora sp. URMC 105. The sequence continues at coordinate 56,120 of NZ_JBPQTL010000021.1, forward strand.
GGTAGTGGCGTAGCCGTTGTTCTCGCAGACGAAGAGGACCGGCACCCGCCAGAGCGCGGCGAGGTTGAACGCCTCCAGCAGCATCCCCTCGTTGACCGCGCCGTCGCCGAAGAAGGTCGCCCCCACCACGTCGTCGCCGCGCCGCCGGCGGGCCCAGACCGCGCCGGTGAGGATCGCCCCGGACGCGCCGACGATGGCGTTGGCGCCGAGCACCCCGAGGGCGAAGTCGGCGGCGTGCATCGAGCCGCCTCGGCCCCGGTTCAGCCCGGTCTCCCGGCCCAGCAGCTCGGCCATCATCCGGGCCGGGTCGGCACCCTTCGCGAGCACGTGCCCGTGCCCGCGATGGGTGCCGGTGACCAGGTCGCCGTCGTGCAGCGCGGCACACACCCCGGCGGCGATCCCCTCCTGACCGAGGTACGGGTGGATGCCGCCGACGATCGCCCCGGAGTGGACCAGCTCGATCGCCCGCTCCTCGAACCGGCGGATCAGCCGTACCGTGCGGTAGAGCCGGACCGGGTCGGCGGCCGTCACGTGTCGCGCCCCTCCTTCACCGCGGCGAGGATGTCGTCCCAGAGCGCGGCCCGGGCGGTGAGCGCCAGGTTGACCGTGTCGGCGCACTCCTGCCACTTGGCGTCGTCGTCGCCGCAGAGGTCGGCCAGCATCTGCATCGCCATCGGGGTGTGCTGCTCCCCGTCGACCTCGATGTGCCGCTCCAGGTAGTCGACGAACGTGTGCAGCCGGTTGCTGCGCTCGTTGACGGCGACGACCTGGGTGAACATGTCGGGGATCAGGTCCTCCCGGCCGAAGGCGAACGCGGCGGCCTGGCAGTGCACCGGGGTGGACTCGATGATCGTCCAGGTGGTGGCGGCGAATCGCGCCGACGGGGCGGCGACGCCGGCCTCGGCCAGCGCCCCGGTCACCGGGCGGCCCGCCCGCAGCAGGTCGACCAGCGCGTCCACGGCGGTGGTGTCCGCACCCGCCTCCCGCATGCCGCGCACGTAGAGCTCGAAGTGGCTGATGTAGCCCTCACCGAGCTCGTCGCTCTCCTCCACCATCACGATGTCGTTGATCAGGCGGCGGCTGCCGGACGGGCCGGTCGGGATCCACGGCACGGTGACGCAGGTGAGCTGCCGCTGCAACGACTTCAGCAGGGACATGAAGTCCCAGACCGCGAAGACGTGGTGCTCCATGAAGGTGACCAGCGCCTCGTGGGTGTCCAGGTTGGCGTAGAGCGGGTGCTTGACCACCACGTCGCGGCGGTCGGTCACCGCCTTCTCCAGCCGTTCGATGCCCGGGTGGGTCCTACCCCAGTCGTACCGTGACATTGTCAGCCTCCCTGCTGGGCGCGGTCGCGCCAGATGACCGGGCAGTATTCGGGGTCCGCGTAGTCGGGCCGCCCCTCGTGGGTGCGGCGGACCAGCACGTCGTGGTTGTACGCGGCGAGCGTGCCGTCCGAGAGCGGGTACTCCCGCCAGGCGTTGTCGCCGTCCTGCAGGTGCAGCGAGACCGCCTGCCGGGGCCGGCCGCTGACGTTCGCGCCGCTGCCGTGATAGGTGCGGCAGTGGTGGAAGCTCATGTGCCCCTTGGGGATCACCATCGGGATCTTGCGGATCTCCGCGCCGTTGTACGCGGCGTTCTCGGCCAGCATCTCCTCCAGCTGGCTGCGGTCACGGTCGGCGAAGTGCCGCACCACGGTGTCGTCCGCGCCGATCTCCTTCCACCGGTGCGACCCGTCGACCATGGTGATGGTGCCCATCTCCTCGCCGCAGTCGTGGAAGGGGATGAACGCGGTGAGCATCTTCTCCGACGACGAGGACGCCCAGTAGTGCTTGTCGAAGTGCCAGGGCACGATGTTGGACGGCTCGCCGGAGATCGGCGGCTTGTAGATCAGCGTGGACTGGAAGATCCGGATCTCGTCGGCCTGCGCCAGCCGGGCGGCGACCGCGCCGATCAGCGGCTTGCGCAGGATCGCCGCCAGCCCGTCGTGCTCGTGGTGGACGTAGTCGTTGTGCCGCTGCACCGGCCCCCTGGCCGGTTCCCAGTAGGCCAGCTTCGGCGGGCGCACCGGCAGGCGGCGGTCCCGCTCACCGGCGTAGTACCGGTCGGCGGCGGCGCTGAGCGCATCCACCTCCTCGTCGGTGAGCAGCTTCTTCGACAGGTACCAGCCGTGTTCGGCGTAGAAGCGCACGTCCTCCTCGGACGGCAGCAGCGCCTCCTCCTCGGCGGTCAGCGTCGGACGGAACTGCGTGGTCGTCATGCCCCAACCCCTCGTGCCGTGCCGACCACGGCGGGGGTCGCCCCCGCCGCGGCCAGCTCCCGTTCCTTGGCCTCGTAGAGCGCCTTGATGTTGCCGCTGCCGAAGGTGCGCGCCCCGCGTCGCTCGATCAGTTCGAGGAAGAGGGTGCGGCGCACGTGCATCGACTCGGTGAAGATCTGCAGCAGCTGCCCGCCGTGGTCGGAGTCGACCAGGATGCTCAGGTCGCGCAGCCGCTCCAGCGGCGCGTCGACCCGGCCGACCCGCCGCTCCAGGTCGTCGTAGTAGGCCGCGGGGGTGCCGGCGAAGCGGACCCCCCGATCGGCCAGCGCGCCGACCGCGGTGACGATGTCGTCGGTGCGCAGCCCGAGGTGCTGCACCCCGGCGCCGTGGTGCTCGGTGAGGAACGCGTCGATCTGGCCGGGCCGCCGGCCGGCGTCCGGTTCCAGCAGCACCAGGGTGACCCGCCCGGACGGGCTCTGCACCACCTTGGAGTTCATCGCCTGGCCGGCGACCTCGATGTGCTCCTCGAAGATCTGGGCGAACCCGAAGACCCGCTGGTAGTGCCCGACGGTCTCGTCGAGCTGTCCCGGCGGCACGCAGACCGCCAGGTGGTCGATCTCGGCGAGCAGTTTGTCGTCGTCGGTGACCGGCGGCGTCAGCTCCACCGCCCCGGGCAGGAACTCCGTCCGGTCGCCGCGCCGCTCGACCAGCCGGTGCAGCACGTCGCCGAAGCCGCCCACCTCGGCGGTCACCACCTCGGCGTCCGCGCCGGTCCAGGTGCGCGGCGCGCTCACCCCGGTCGCCCCCCGGGCCACCAGCTCCGCGTACGCCCCGGCGGCGTCGTCGACCTCCAGCGCCACCACCGCGATCCCGTCGCCGTGCCGCTGCACGTACGTCGCGGCGGGATGCGCGGCGGTCAGCGCGGAGGTGAGCAGCATCCGGATGTCGCCCTGGCCGAGCAGCAGCGAGCGCTGCCCGATCAGCCCGGTCTCCGGTCCCCCCTGGCCCTGCAGGTGGAAGCCGATCGCGGTGCCGAAGTAGAAGGCGGCCTGCCGCGCGTCCCCCACGTAGAGTTCGATGTGGTCTATCCCACGGATGTCCATCTCCAGCCCTTCCCCATGTCCCCCGTGACTGCGGTCCGGACGTTTGCCGCCCGGGTTGTCACCTGTGCGGCCCGGCGGCCCGCGCCCCGGCGGTGCGCCGCAGCAGCAGGCTGACGTTCTGGCCGCCGAAGCCGAACGAGTTCGTCAGCGCGTGGTCCGTCCCGGTGGCCCGGGGCTCGCCGCGGATGTGGTCCGCCGGGCAGTCCGGGTCCGGGTCGTCGAGGTGGTACGTCGGCGGCAGCAGCCCCGCGCCGAGGGCCAGCGCGCAGGCGGCGGCCTCCACCACCCCGGACGCGCCGAGCAGGTGCCCGGTGAGCGCCTTGGTGGAGCTGACCGGCACCCCGCCGGCGCCGAAGACCTTCGCCAGCGCGGTGGTCTCGGCGATGTCGCCGAGCTTCGTGCCGGTGCCGTGCGCGTTGACGTAGCCGACGTCGCCGGCCGACACTCCCCCGCCGGCCAGCGCCCGCCGCATGCACTCGGCCGCGCCCGCGCCGTCGGGCCGGGGCGCGGTCGGGTGGTAGCCGTCGGTGGTCGCGCCGTAGCCGGCCACCTCGGCGTAGCCGGTGACGCCGCGCGCGGCGGCGTGCTCGGCGCGTTCCAGCACCAGCAGCGCGGCCCCCTCGGCGAGGACGAAACCGTTGCGCCGGCTGTCGAACGGTCGGCTGGCCCGGGTCGGGTCCGCCCAGCCACGGGCCAGCGCGCGGGCGTTGCCGAAGGTGTCGGCGAAGGTCGGGAAGAGCGGCGCCTCGCTGGCCCCGCAGAGCACCACGTCGGCCTCCCCGCACCGGATCAACCGGACCGCGTCGGCGATCGACTGGGCGCCGGAGGCGCACGCCGTACCGACCGCCGAGCTGTAGCCGCGGATGCCGTGCGCGATGGCGATCCGCGCCGACGGCATGTTCGGCAGGATCCCGGTCAGCAGGTACGGGCTGACCGCCGCCCGGCCCCGGGCGGCGCGCGCCAGCACCTGCGTCTCCAGCGTGGACATTCCGCCGACCCCGCCGACGATCACGCCGATCCGCTCCGGGTCGACGTCCCGGCCGATTTCGATGCCGGCGTCGGCGAGGGCGTCGGCGGCGGTGAGCAGCGCCAGCACCACGATCCGGTCGAGCACCTTGGTCTCCGGGCCGGAGGCGACGGTGCGCGGGTCGATCTCCGGCAGCAGCCCGGCGACCTCCAGCGACTCCCGGGCGGGGTGACCCTCGGGCGGCCGGGCCAGCCCGGAACGCCCGGTCGTCAGCGCGTCGAAGGTGGCCGCCACGCCCCGCCCGACGGGGCTGAACAGCCCCATCCCGGTGATGACGGCGGTCATGACGCCGCCTCGGTCAGGTAGCGCTCGCGCAGCGCCACCTTGCGCACCTTGCCGGTGACGGTGACCGGGATGTCGGCGGAGGCGACCGGCACCACCCGGCGCAGGGTCGCGCCGACGTCCGCCCCGAGCGCGGCGCGGACCGCCTCGGTGCGGTCGGTGCCCGGGTCGGCGCCGGCGGCCAGTTCGAGCAGCACGTCGGTGACGACGGCGTCGCCCTCCTGGACGATCACCACGGTGCAGTCGGTGACGTCGGCGCAGGCGGCCAGGATGCGCTCCTCCGACAGCGCGGTGAAGAAGCGCCGCCCGTCGGGCAGCTCCACCGAGTCCACGGCCCGGTCCAGGTGGTAGTAGCGGCCCTCGGCGTCGGCGTACACCAGGTCGCCGGTCAGGTACCAGCCGCGCAGCCGGGACCGATGGGTGGTCACCGAGTCGTTCCAGTAGCCGCGGAACAGCGACGGCGAGTCGATGCCCAGCCAGCCCACCTCGCCGGGGGGCAGCTCGTTGCCCTCGGCGTCGAGCACCGCCACCGTGGTGAAGCGGTAGGGGCGGCCGACGCAGCGGCCGTACCGGTCGGTGCCGGCGGTGTGGGTGATGTGGAACATCGAGTGCCCCATCTCGCTGGAACCGAGGCCGTCGATGAAGACCGAGCCGGGCACCCGCACCACGCCCTCACGGGTGACGGTGTCGCGGGAACCGACCGCGACGAGCCGGCGCACGTGCGGCTCGTGCGAGCAGTCGCCGGTGTTGAACCACAGCCGCACCGACTCCAGGTCGTACCCGGACAGGTCGAAGCGGGCCAGCTCCGCCCAGGTGACGGAGAAGCCGAACACCCCGTCGGGGCGCCACCGCTGGATCGCGTCGAGCACCCGCTCGCCGCCCTGATCGGACAGGAGCAGCATCTCCGCGCGGTTGCCCAGCGCCTGGTTGACCATCAGCACGGTGGCGGTGTGCGGGGCGGGCAGCGCGTTGAGGATCCGGCTGGTGCCCTGCGCCTGCGGCATGGACAGCAGGTGCCGGGTGGCGGCGAAGAGGCTGGCGTGCGAGTGCAGCACCGCCTTCGGTACCCCGGTGGTGCCGGAGGTGTGGGTGATGACGATCGGGTCGGAGTCGTGGTGGCGGTAGTGCGGCGGCGCGGCGGCCGGGTCCCCGGTGCCCGCCTCGGCGGGCCGGCCGAGCAGCGGCGCGCCCAGCTCGTGCCCCGCGAGCGCCTCGGTGTGCGCGGCGTCGGCGAGCACCCCGGCCGCGCGCAGCCGGCGGATGTACTCCGCGGCGATCTCCGGGCGGAGCTTGCCGTTCATCAGCGCGGGAATCGCGCCGAGCCGGGTCAGCGCCAGGAAGCTGAGCACCATGTCGGCGGCGTCGGTGGCCCAGACCGCGATCGGGTCGCGGGGCCGGACGCCGCGCCGGTGCAGCCAGGCCGCCCGGGCGGCGACCCGCTCGTCGAGCCGGCCCAGGGTGAGCGGCCGCTCGGCGGGGTGCCCGTCGACCGGGGTGTCGAAGGTCAACCCCGGGCCGTCCGGGTCGGCCCCGTGCGCCAGCACCCGGGCGAGCACGTTGCCGGCGCCCAGTTCGGTGTCGGCGGCGAGCGCCCCGCGCAGTCCCTTCGTCCTCATTGCCTCGTTCCTCCCCCCAGCAGCACCGCGACCGCCCCGGTGGGCGTGCCGTCGGGTGCCTCTTCGATCAGGACCAGCAACGCCTCGTCGGCGTCGCCGTCGTACAGCAGCAGGTCCGCCTCGGCCATGCCGTCCGCGCGCGGGTCGCCGGTGGGGCTCAGGCAGACCACCGGGCCGTCCAGTCCCCACCGCGCCGCGACGTGCCCGGCGACGCTGTTCGGCACCGACTGGAAGAAGAACAGCGGCCCGACCCGGCCACCGGCGGCGACCGTGGCCCGTACGTGCGCGGCGCTGGGCCGGTCCCCGGCGGCGCTGACCAGCACCACCGCGCAGGTGGTGCCCGGCGGCGCCGGGCGTTCGCCGTAGCGGCGGGTCAGGCAGCGGTCGGCGACCGCCGCCACCAGCGGAGAGAACGGCGAGTGCACGAAGCCGGGCAGCGGCGGCGGCGGACCGTCACCGGGTTCCGGCCAGCGCGCCTCGGCCAGCACCGCGCTCACCCGGCACCGACCAGCAGCGCGGTGTCGGCGCCACCGAAGGCGGCGTTGAGGCTGAGCGCGTACGGGCTGCCGACCGGCCGGGGCGCGTCGGTGACCACGTCCAGCGGGCAGGCCTCGTCGGGGCCGAGCCAGCCGGCGTTGACCGGCAGCTTCCCGTGCCGCAGCGCCTGCACGGTGACCACCAGTTCGAGCAGGCCGGAGGCCTCCAGGGCGTGCCCGTGCACCGACTTGGTGGAGCTGACCGGCACCCGGCCGGCGAGGTCGCCGAGCGCCAGCCGCAGCGCCGCCGCCTCGGAGGCGTCGCTGAACCCGGTGCCGGTGGCGTTGGCGTTGACGTAGCCCACCGCCGCCGCGTCCAGCCCCGCCCGGCGCAGCGCCGCGCGCACCGCCCGGGCCAGTCCCCGGCCGGCCGGGTCCGGCTGGCACGGGTGGTACGCGTCGCCGGCCCGGCCCCACCCGTGCACGGTGGCCACCGGCGCGACGCCCCGGCGGCGGGCCGCCCCGGCGGACTCCAGCACCACCGCGGCCACCCCGTCGCCGAGCAGCAGCCCCTGCCGTCCGGCGCTGAACGGGCGTACCGCCCCGTCGGCGGCGAACGCCCGGCCGGCGTCGAAGAGCGCGAACTGGTCCGGCTCGACCAGGTACCCGGCGGCGACCACCACCCGCGCGACGTCGCCCCGGCGGATCATGGTGGCCGCGTCGGCGACCGCCGTGCTCGCGGAGACGCACGCGCTGGTGTACGTCCGGGTCGGCCCGCCCAGTCCGCACCGCCGCGCCAGGTGCCCGGCGAGCGCCGGCACCTCGGCCTCGGCACCGTTACCGGCCCCGCGGTCACCGGCGGGGAGCGGACGGTCGCCGGCGAACGCGCCGGGCTGGGACGGTGGACCACCGTGGGTGGCCAGCAGCAGGGCCGACCCGGCCCGCGCCGCGCGGTCCAGCCCGGCGGCCCGGCAGGCGGCGTCGATCGCGTCGGTGAGTTCGTCCGGCAGCGTCCCGACGTCGGGCAGCGTGGCGGCCACGGTCACCCGACGGCCGGTGGTGTCGAAGCGGCGTACCGGCCGGAACGCCGGCGTGCCGGCGAGCACTCCGGCGAGCTGCGCGTCGGCGCCCCTGCCCAGGGCGCTGACCGCATGGATGCCGGAGATCGGTACGGGCTCCCGCTCAGCCATCTGCGGGGCTGGTCAGGGAGGTGCGGAACACCGCCAGGGCGTCGTCGACGGTACGGATCCCGGCGAGCTGGTCGTCGGTGAGGTCCAGCCGCCGGTCGTAGCGCTGCTCGACGAGGTGCACGAGCCAGGCCAGTTCCATCGAGCCGACCCGGTGCGGCACCTGGTCGGCGGGCTTCGCGGTCAGTTCGGCGAGCATGCTCACCAGGTCAGCTCGCCCCAGGTCGGGCTGACCGGCCATCACCGGTTGTCGCTGGTCGACCCGGCGACCCGGTCGGCGACCATCCTGGTGAACTCCCCGACCGTCATCAGGGCCAGCTTCTCCGACTCGTCGTCGGCGAACTTCAGGCCGTACCGGTCCTCGACGCGGACGGACAGGTCGGCCAGCGCCAGGGACTCCAGGTCGACCCCGGACGGGCCGAGGGTGGTCTCGTCGTCGATCCCCTCGACGTCGTAGTTCATGTCCTCGAGCTGCTCGATGACGAAGGTGCGGACCTCGTCGCGCATGGATTTACCCTCTCTTCGTGGGCGAGCTACCGGTGTCCGGTCGGGACACCGTGCACGTGTGGGTGAGCGCTGCCCCCGGCGATCGGCCGGAGGTGGCGCGGCGGCTGCTGCGGCGGGCGGGGTGCACGCTGCTCGGCCGGGCGGAACGGGAGGTCGGGGTGGGCCGCGGGCCCGACGGGCGGCCCTGGGTGCGGGCCGGCGCCGGGTCGCTGCCGGTCAGCGTCAGCCACGCCGAGGGCGTGGTGGTGGTCGCCGCCCGCCCGGCCGGGCCGGTCGGGGTGGACGTCGAGCGGCGTCGCGCGCTGCCCGCCCTGGCGCTGGCGCAGCGCTGGTACGCCCCGCCGGAGGCGCGCTGGCTGGGCGACCTGCCGGACGACGCCCGGGTCGAGGCGTTCCTGCTGCTCTGGACCGCCAAGGAGGCGGTCGGCAAGGCGTTGGGCCGGGGACTGCGCGCCGGTGGCCTGCGCCGCCGGATGCCGGTGCCCGCGCACCCGCACGAGCTGCTGCGCCCCGTGCCCGGCCAGGCCGGACTCCGGGTCGGACACCCGGCCTGCGGCGCCGGGCTGGTGCTGGCCGTCGCGGTCGACGCGGCCGTCGACGGCGAGACCGGTCCGGCCGGCCGGGCCCAGGTCGAGGTGTCGCTGGTGTTCGAGTAGCGGGCCGGTCCCCGGGTGCTCGCCGAGCGGGCCGGTCACGGGGCCGCCGCCCGCAGCGCGGTGACGGAGCGGACCAGCTTGCCGGTGGTGGTGCGGGGCAGCTGGTCGACCAGGTGCAGGGTGCGGGGGCGTTTGTAGCCGGCGAGCCGCTCGGCGAGCAGCTTGTCCAGCACCTCCTCCGACAGCGGGCCGTCGGGTTGCACGTACGCGGTGATGCCGTCGTCGAAGACCACCACGGCGGCGGCCACCCCGGGCAGGCCGGTGAGGGTGGCCTCGACCTCGGTCAGGTCCACCTTCAGGCCGCCGACGGAGACCTGCGAGTCGAGCCGGCCCTTGACGGTGACCAGGCCGGTCTCCGGGTCGACGGTGCCGGCGTCGCGGGTGTGCAGCCAGCCGTCGGACCAGCGGGTCGGGTCGCTGAGCCCCACGTACGGCGACGCCGGGCAGCTCACCCAGAGCTCTCCGCCGGACTCGCGGACCTCGATGCCGGGAGCGGGCGCGATCGACGGGCGGTGCCGCCCGTACAGGTCGGTGCCGATCACCCCGACCTCGGTCATCCCGTACATGTTGCCCAGCGGGACGCCGAATCGGTCGGTGAACGCCTGCGCGGTGGCGGCCGGGACCAGTTCCCCGCCGGTGGTCATCCGCTTGAGCTGCGGCAGCGGGCCGTCCGGCCGGGTGGAGGCGAGCAGTCCGATGTGGAAGGGCACGCCGAGCACGGTGGCAGGGTTGTCCTGGGCGGCGACGGCGGCGAGGATCGCGTCACCGCTGAGCCGCTCCGGCGGGACCAGTTCCACGCCGGCGTGCAGGCCGTAGAGCAGGCCGCCGACCAGGCCGAGCACGTGCACCATGGAGGGCAGCAGGATGATCCGTTCGCCGGGCAGCGCCACCCCGTCGATGAGGGTGTAGCGGCGTACCTCGGCGACCAGGTCCTCGGCGGTACGGCCGATCACCTTGGACGGCCCGGTGGAGCCGGAGCTGAGCTGGATCACCGCGTGGCCGCTGGTGGCCGGCGCGTCGCCGTGCGGCGTGACGCCCTCGGTGACGTCGACGAAGACGCGCAGCGCGCCGCCGCCGGTGCGGACCGGGGCGACGACCACCTGCGGGGTGAGCCGTTCCAGCGCCCGGCCCACCTCGTGGTCGGTGAGCCGGTGGTCGAGCAGGACCGCCTGCGCGCCGGTGCGCCAGGTCGCCAGCAGGTTCACCACGTACGCCAGCGACGGCGGCAGGCGCAGCGCGGCGGCCCCGCCGGGGCGCAGTCCGGCCTCGGTCAGCCGGGCCTGCGCCTGACCCACCAACCGGCGCAGCGTGCCCCGGTCGACCGGCTCCGGCAGGCGGAGACAAATATCGGTCGAATTGCCGGTGAACAATACCTCGTCGACCCAATCCGGGTCTGTCGCCGCAGAATCTTCCGTCGGACGATCCATGGTCACTGCCGTCCACCGCCCAGCGTCAAATAGGGCGCAATCCGCCCATCACGTGCGTCTTTCGGGGTGCTGTCGGAACCCTACGACAGCCGAGAAAGTCATTGCTAGATGCAAATGGCTAGATCAGAAAGAGCGCGTGGCCGGATTGCCGACACTCGATCGGACAGGCAGGATCGGGCGCGTCCGACCGGCCCGGGACACCGCTGGCCGGGCCGTCACGCACGCATGGCGCGATCGTGGCAATTGTCGCTCGAAGCGGACGTGTCAGTCCTCGGCTGGCATATCCACCCGCTCACCGCGCTTTTCCTCCGGTGCTCAGTGGAACCGGCGCGGAATTCGACGAGCGATGACGACAGCCGGCTGGGTGATTTCTGCGGACGCGGTGACACGCGCGGGCACATCGGCCTTGTCAGAGACAGTTGTGGCGCGGATGATGTGAGGCCACCACGTGCCGTACCCACGGGGGAGGCGGTGGGGATGGCCGCGGGGCGCGCCGCCACCCCGCTCGTCCGCGGCACCGTCGTCAGTGCGCGCCGCCGAGGTTGAGCACCACCACCCCGGCGATGACCAGGCCGGCGCCGACCACCTTGGTCACGTTCAGCGGCTCGCCGAGGAAGACCGCGCCGATGGCCACGATCGCGGCGGTGCCGAGCCCCGACCACACGGCGTACGCCACCCCGACCGGAATGTCCCGCACCGCCAGGGAGAGCAGCAGGAACGCCGCCAGGTACGACGCGGCGAGGCCGAGCGTCGGCCAGAGCCGGGTGAAGCCGTCGGTGGCCTTGAGCAGGCTGGTGCCGAACACCTCGGCGGAGATCGCGAGCAGCAGGAACAGGTACGCCATGCCCGCGATCCTCCGCCATGGCGCTCAGACGCGGGCCACCTCGGGGGTCTGAGCGTGGACGACGAAGCGCAGCGAGCGGGCATCGGTGAAGCACTCCCGCATCGGGCGCACCAGTTCCCGGTGCTCGGGGCTGCGTTCCCACGCCTCGAAGTCGGCCAGCGCGACCCACTCGCTGGTGATCAGCCACTGCTCCGGGTCGCTGGCCGAGCGGCACACCTGGTCCACCAGGTGCCCCGGCACCCCGTCGGCGACCAGGTGCCGCACCGCCTCGTACGCCTGCAGGAAGTCGGCCGTGCGTTCCTCCGGCACCCGTACCAGGAAGACGATCCGGGCCCGTTGCACGCTCATCGCGCTGCTCCTCTCGGTGTCGGTGGCGCGCCGCGCAGCACCAGCGCGCTGTTGAACCCGTCGAAGCCGCGCGCGCCCACCAGGGCGACCCGGTGGCGCGGCTGCCGGGGCGTACGCAGGAAGTCCAGCTCGCAGCCGGGCGCGGGCTCACCGGGCCCGGCCGACGCGGGCAGCTCGTCGTGCCAGAGGGCGAGCAGCGCGGTCGCCACGTCCAGCGCCGCGCCGCCCTGGTGGGCCCGGCCGGTCAGCGGCTTCTGGGTGCTCACCGGCGGCGGCCGGTCACCGAAGACCGCGCGCAGCGCCATGGCCTCGCTGCGGTCGTAGCGGGGCACCCCCAGCGCGTCGGGCAGCACCACGTCCACCTCGTCGGCGGCGAAGCCGGCCCGGTCCAGGGCCAGCCGCATCGCCCGGGCGTACTGGCCGGGGTCGCCGGCCGCGTCGGGGCCGGTGTGCGCGGCGTCGTGGGTGGCCGCCCAGCCGCTGATCTCGCCGTAGATCCGCGCGCCCCGGGCCAGCGCGTGGCCCAGCTCCTCCACCACGAAGACCGCGCCGCCCTCGGCGGGCACGTAGCCGCCGGCGCGGCGGTCGAACGGCCGGTACGCCGCCTCCGGGTCGGAGACGTCGCTGAGCAGCCCCGAGCGGAGCTGGCAGGCCAGCGCGTACGGGCTCAGCGGGCACTCGGTCGCCCCGGCGATCACCACCGGCGTGCCCCGGCGCACGGTGCGCACCGCGTGGGCGAGGCTGTCCAGGCCGCCGGCGGTCTCGGCGACCAGCACCCCGCACGGCCCCTTGAACTGGTGGTGGATGGAGAGCTGCCCGACGCTGGCGGCGTAGAACCAGGCGATCGACTGGTACGCCCCGACGGTGCGGGTCGGCCCGCCCCAGAGCCGTTGCAGCTCCCGCTGCCCGAACAGGTTGCCCCCCGACGAGCTGGCCAGGGTGACCGCCCACCCGTACGGGTCGGCGGCCCGCTCGGGCAGGCCGGCGTCGGCCAGCGCCAGCCGGGTGGCGGCGAAGCCGAGGTGGGTCCACCGGTCGGTCTGCACGAGCTGCCGGTTCTCGGCGTACGCGGCGGCGTCGAAGCCGGCCACCTCGCCGGCGACCCGGGTCGGGTAGCTCGCCGGGTCGAACAGGGTGATCGGGCCGGTGCGCCGGGTGCCGGCGCGCACCGTGCGCCAGTGCGCGACGGCGCCGATGCCGCTGGGCGCGACCACGCCGATGCCGGTGACCACCGCCCGCGCGCTCACCGCGTCACCGCCCC
>NZ_JBPQTL010000022.1:0-68138 GCF_051386295.1 Micromonospora sp. URMC 105
GGGTGGGTCAGGTGGGGTCGGGGGTGTGGGTGGCGCGGTGGAGGGCGTAGAGGGCGAGGGTGGCGGCGGCGATGAGGGGGGCGCCGTCGCGGATCAGGCCGTCGACGCCGAGCAGCCACCAGCAGAGCGGCAGGTGGATGGCGAGCACGCCCAGGGTGATCGCCACCAGCAGGGTGCGGGCCCAGCGCTTGCCGCGCATCAGGAACGCGGTGCAGAGGAGCACCGCGTAGCTGACCGCGATGCCGGCGAAGAACCAGAACAGCACCGCCGGTACGGCGATCAGCCGGCCGTCGAGGATCGCGCCGCCGGCGACCAGCGCGGGTACCAGCATCAGCGGGCTGTACGTGAAGGCGGCGACCCGGCTGGTGAGCAGCCACCCGGTGACCGGTGGGCGCTTCGGGGCGGCCTCCCGCCAGGAGATCGTGCCGCCGGAGACCACCAGGGTCTTCCGGTGCCGGACGAGGTGCGCGCCGATCACCTCAGAGCGGTAGAGCAGCGCCACCACGCTCACGCAGAGCGCGGTGAGCAGGGCGAAGCCGAGCAGCCCGGGCAGCGGCGGCACCCCCTGCCGGGGCACCACCAGCCGGCCGACCGCGAAGACGGTGGTCACCGCGAGGATCAGCCCGAGCGGCTTGGCGACCGTACGACCCCGGTTGACGTGCCCGATCAGCAGCAGAAAGCCGAGCGAGCGGAGCATCGCCCAGCCGGTGCGCACGGCCAGGCCGAACTCCTGCTCCGGGGCGTACCACCAGTTGAGCAACTCGACCACGACGGTGGTCGCCGCCGTGACGGCGAGCAGCGTGGTCAGCACCCGGACGACGGACGGCCGCCGGACCTGGGTCTCGGCGGCCGTCCTCATGGGATCCGATGTTGCCCGGTACGGGCAACCGTCACACCTACTTCTGCGGCTGCTCCGCGTCGAGCCGGGCGCGCAGCGCGTCCAGCTCGGCCCAGAGGACACCGGGCAGCTTGTCGCCGAACTTCTCGAACCACTCGGTGACCAGCGGAAGCTCCTGGCGCCACTCCTCCGGGTCCACCTTGAGCGCGATCCGGACGTCCTCCGGGGTCATGTCCAGACCCTCGACGTCCAGGGCGTCCTGGGCCGGGACCATGCCGATCGGGGTCTCGACCGCGTCGGCCCGGCCCTCGAGCCGCTCGACGACCCACTTGAGCACGCGGGAGTTCTCGCCGAAGCCGGGCCAGAGGAAGCTGCCCTCGGGGTCCTTGCGGAACCAGTTCACGTAGTAGATCTTCGGCAGCTTGGCCTCGTCGCCGTCGACGCCCTTGCCCATCTCGATCCAGTGCCGGAAGTAGTCACCGGCGTGGTAGCCGATGAACGGCAGCATGGCCATCGGGTCGCGGCGGACCACGCCGACCGCGCCGGACGCGGCGGCGGTGGTCTCCGAGGAGAGCGTGGCACCCATGTAGACGCCGTGCACCCAGTCGCGGGCCTCGGTGACCAGCGGGATGGTGTCCCGGCGGCGGCCGCCGAAGAGGATCGCGTCGATCGGCACGCCGTTGGGGTCGTAGTAGTCCTCGGCGAGGATCGGGCACTGCGTGATCGGGGTGCAGAACCGGCTGTTCGCGTGCGAGGAGAGGCTGTCGCTCTCCGGCGTCCAGTCGTTGCCCTTCCAGTCGATCAGGTGCGCCGGCGGCTCACCCATGCCCTCCCACCAGATGTCCCCGTCGTCGGTGAGCGCCACGTTGGTGAAGATGGAGTTGCCGCGGTCCAGCGTCCGCATGGCGTTGGCGTTGGTCTTCCAGTCGGTGCCGGGCGCGACGCCGAAGAGGCCGTACTCCGGGTTGACCGCGTAGAGGCGGCCGTCGGCACCGAAGCGCATCCAGGCGATGTCGTCGCCGATGGTTTCGACCTTCCAGCCCGGGATGGTCGGCTCCAGCATGGCGAGGTTGGTCTTGCCGCAGGCGGACGGGAACGCGCCGGCGATGTGGTAGACCTTGCCCTCCGGCGAGGTGATCTTGAGGATCAGCATGTGCTCGGCGAGCCAGCCCTCGTCGCGCCCCATCACGCTGGCGATGCGCAGCGAGTAGCACTTCTTGCCGAGCAGTGAGTTGCCGCCGTAGCCGGAGCCGAAGGACCAGATCTCCCGGGTCTCCGGGAAGTGCGAGATGTACTTCGTCTCGTTGCACGGCCAGGCGACGTCCTGCTGGCCGGGGGCGAGCGGGGCGCCGATGGAGTGCAGCGCGTGCACGAAGTCGGCGTCGTCGCCCATCGCCTCGAGGACCTTGGCGCCCATCCGGGTCATGATCCGCATCGAGGCGACCACGTACGGGCTGTCGGTGAGCTCGACGCCGAACATGGGGCTCTCGGCCTCGACCGGGCCCATGCAGAACGGGATGACGTACATGGTGCGACCGCGCATGCTGCCGCGGTACAGCTCGGTCATCGTCCGCTTCATCTCGGCCGGCGCCATCCAGTTGTTGGTGGGGCCGGCGTCCGCCTCGTCGACGGAGCAGATGTAGGTGCGCTCCTCGACCCGGGCGACGTCCGTCGGGTCCGTGCGCGCGTAGAACGAGTTGGGCTTCTTCTCCGGGTTGAGCCGGATCAGGGTGCCGGACTCGACCAGCTCGTCGGTGAGGCGCCGCCACTCCTCATCAGACCCGTCCACCCAGACCACGCGGTCGGGGGTGGTCAGTGCCGCGACTTCTCTGACCCAGGCGAGCAGCTTGGGATGGGTAGTCGGGGCCTGATCGATACCCCGAACAGTAGCCGGAGCAACCATGACACATCTCCTTGTGGTCGACGCTGACCGTTCTATGGATGCACGAGTCTGGCGGGCGCGAGCCGCGTCGCCATCGTGGAAACCTGGGATTGCGCTCAGCGTAAACCGGGCCGAGCCGCGAGTCAGTGGGACTGGTTGTGAAGAACTGCACAAGGTACGGCCCGGCTGCGGCATCACGAGCTAATACCCGCTTTCGCGCGCAGTTTCACGCAAATCCTGCGGCGAACTCTCGTCGCCCATCGGAACGGACGATGACGGACGGCGGAACCGGGCTTGCGGTGACGGACCCGTCGATGGACGATCCGTACGGCGATCGCCGTACGGGGAGTTACGCTCTGCTCACCGGCAGCGGTGCCGGGCGACCGGCGTCAGGAGTGATCCGGGCCGGCTCGCCGTTGCTGCGCGTCCGACTCGCTCCCGACCGGTACTCTCGGCGGGTGGCCGCGACGATGACCGGCGACCAGCCAGGGTCTCCGCAGACCCGTCCGAGCCTGGTCCGCACCCTGCTGGACCGCTTCGGTCACCTCGTCCGCGAGCTGAGCAAGTTCGCCACCGTGGGCGGGATCGCCTTCCTCATCGACTTCACGCTCTTCAACTACCTGACGAGCGTGCGCGGCGTCGAGCAGGTCACCGCCAAGACGATCTCCACCGTCATCGCGGCCACCGTCGCCTTCATCGGCAACCGGTTCTGGACCTGGCGGCACCGCAAACGCTCCAACCCGGCCCGCGAGTACGCGCTGTTCTTCTTCTTCAACGCGGTGGGCCTGGGCATCGCCGTGGCCTGCCTGGCGCTCAGCCGGTACGGCCTGGGCAGCATCTGGCCCACGGTGTTCCAGACGCCGCTGGCCGACAACATCGCCAGTTTCATCGTCGGCACCGGCCTGGGGACGCTGTTCCGGTTCTGGTCCTACCGACGGTTCGTCTTCGTGGAAGCGGGAAACCCCCCGGTTCCGGAGGCGGCGCACGACCGGCCGCCAAGGGCGTGACCTGCCGCCCACCCGTCCGGCCGGAACCTGCCGGCCCCGCCCACTGCCCTAAGGTGTTCCGCATGCGTCTTGTCCGTCTGCTGCCCGAGCGCTGGCAGAAGTTCATCAACGAGGCGCTCAAATTCGGCATCGTCGGCGGCATCAACACCGTCATCAATTACGCGGTGTTCAATGTCCTGGCACTCACCGTTTTCGTCAACGGTCAGCTGAAGGCGACCGTGATCGCCACTGTGGTGGCGACGATCACGTCGTATCTGATGAATCGGCACTGGACGTACCGGGATCGACCGAAATCCGCGATGAAGCGGGAATACGTCCTGTTTTTCCTCTTCAACGCGACCGGCCTCCTGATCGAGCTGGGCGTCCTCGCCGCCGCCAAGTACGGCCTCGGCGTCAACAGCCTGCTCGCGCTCAACGTGGCGAAGACCGGCGGCGTGCTGCTGGCCACCATGTTCCGGTTCTGGTCGTACCGGACCTTCGTGTTCCAGCCGGTGCCCAAGCACGCCGAGGAGACCTGGCACACGATCCACCGGGACGAGTGGGACACCATGGCCGAGCTGGACCCGGTGGCCGAGCTGGCCGAGTCGGTCAGCGAGCTGGAGGAGGCCCAGCAGCAGCCGGCGCAGCGCCGGAGCGCTCCGGCCGCCGAGCCGGTCTTCCGGCAGCCGCAGGGACGCTCCGCCCCGCTCGACGCGGGCCTGGCCGGCACGGTCGACGCCGACCTCGACGCCGAGTTGGCCGCGGAGCTGCAGGTCGGCACCCGCCGCCCCCGCCGCTGACGCCCCCACCCACGACGGTCGTGGCGGTGTCCGCGCGGACACCGCCACGTCGACGAGCCCGAGGGCCGGTCAGCTGGTGGGATCGCGCAGCGACTTGCCCTCGCGCATGTCGGCCAGGATGTCGCGCATCTCGCCCTCGCCCAGCGAGTGCTTGTCGTGGTGGGCCTCGACCAGCTCGTAGAGCTTGGTCTGCACCTTGCCCACGGACGGCACGTCGTGCAGCACGGACTGGCCGCGCTCACCCGCCGACTCGATGGTGAGCGTGCCGCAGCCGAGCAGCCGCTCGACGAAACGCTGGCTCATCGCGTGGTCGTTGATCCGGGTGAGCGGGATGTCCCGCCGGTCCCGGGAGAGCACGCCCTGCTGCAGCAGCACCCGCTCGTTCGTGAAGAGGTAGTGCGTGCTGCGCCAGACCAGGAACGGCCAGAGGCCCAGCCAGAGCGCCAGCACCAGGAACAGCCCGGCGATCACGTACAGCGCGATCGTGCCGCCGTCGCCGTCGGGCAGCAGGACCCAGCCCGCCACCACGGCGGCGACGCCGAGGACCAGCACCAGGATCGGCCGCAGCAGCGCCTTCCAGTGCGGGTGCAGATGCAGCACGACGTGCTCGTCCTCGGTGAGCACGTCTTCGGGGAACGCCACGGGAAACCTCCTCGGCACGGATCGGACGCGCTGACCGTAACCGGTCACCGCGACCCGGTGGATCAGCCGCGCGGGCCCGATCGCGCCCCTGCGGCTGCACGATCGCCGGTGATCGGAGTTCAGCGCAGGTGCAGCACGTCCCCGGCGGCCAGCCGCCGCTCACCGGCGCCCGTGTCGACCACCAGCTGGCCGTCGGCGTCCACCCCGGTGGCGAGGCCGGTCAGCTCGCCGCCGTCGGGCAGCAGCACCCGTACCCGCCGGTCGACCGTGGCGCAGGAGGCGAGGTAGGCGTCGCGCAGGCCGCTGGCCACCGCGTCGCCGCCGGCGTTACGCCAGCGGTCGTACCAGTCGGCGAGCGAACGCAGCAGCGCCCGCAGCAGCGGGTCGCGGTCGGTGGCCACCGCCCCGGCCAGTTGCAGCGAGGTGGCCGGCAGACCGGTCGGGTTCTCCGGCAGCTCGTCCTCACGCAGGGTGACGTTGAGCCCGACCCCGAGCACGATCGCGGGCGGCTGCGCCGGGGACGGGCCCGGCACCGCCTCGGCCAGGATCCCGGCGCACTTGGCGTCGCCGACCAGCAGGTCGTTCGGCCACTTCAGCCGGGCCTCCAGCTCGGCCAGCCGGACCACCGCCTCGACCAGCGCGACGCCGGCGAGCAGCGGCAGCCAGCCGTACCCGGTGGGAGGTGCCGGCGGCCAGCCGCGGTCGGCGACGGCCTCGCCGGGCCGCAGCAGGACGCTGGTCGCGATGCCGGCCCGGGCCGGCGACTGCCACACCCGGCCCCGCCGGCCCCGGCCGGCGGTCTGCCGCTCGGCCACCACCACCAGGCCCTCCGGTTCACCCGCGCGGGCCGCCGCCACGGCGTCCGCGTTGGTGGAGCCGGTCTCGGTGCGCAGGTCGAGCCGGCGCCAGGGCCCCTGCGGCGCGGTCAGCGCCCGGGACAGCCGCGCCGCCGACAGCGGCGGGCGGTCCAGATCGGTGTACGGCGAGCCCGGCATCCCGCCAGCCTACGGCGTTGCGACGGAGGGTATTGAGGCGTACTGCACAGCGGCGTCGTCCTGAACCATCGTTATATTCCCTGGGTGACTACCGAGACCGGGATCAACATCCACAGCACCGCGGGCAAGCTGGCGGACCTGGAGCGACGGGTCGACGAGGCGGTGCACGCCGGGTCGGCGCGCGCCGTCGAGAAGCAGCACGCGAGGGGTAAGAAGACCGCCCGGGAGCGGATCGAGCTGCTGCTCGACGAGGGCTCCTTCGTCGAGCTGGACGAGCTGGCCCGGCACCGGTCGACGGCGTTCGGGCTGGAGCGCAACCGCCCGTACGGCGACGGCGTGGTCACCGGCTACGGCACGGTCGACGGCCGACAGGTCTGCGTCTTCGCCCAGGACTTCACCGTCTTCGGCGGCTCCCTCGGCGAGGTCTTCGGCGAGAAGATCGTCAAGGTGATGGACCTGGCCATGAAGATCGGCTGCCCGGTCGTCGGCATCAACGACTCCGGCGGCGCCCGCATCCAGGAGGGGGTCGCCTCGCTCGGCCTCTACGGCGAGATCTTCTTCCGCAACGTCCGGGCCAGCGGCGTCATCCCGCAGATCTCGCTGATCATGGGTCCCTGCGCGGGCGGCGCGGTCTACTCCCCGGCGGTCACCGACTTCACCGTGATGGTCGACCAGACCTCGCACATGTTCATCACCGGCCCGGACGTCATCAAGACGGTCACCGGTGAGGACGTGGCGATGGAGGAGCTGGGCGGCGCTCGCACCCACAACTCGCGCAGCGGCAACGCGCACTACCTCGCCAGCGACGAGGAGGACGCGATCGAGTACGTCAAGGCGCTGCTGTCGTACCTGCCGTCGAACAACCTCGACGAGCCGGTCGTCTACGAGGCCCCGGCCGACCTCGACATCACCGAGGAGGACCGGGAGCTGGACACGCTCATCCCGGACTCGGCCAACCAGCCGTACGACATGCACCGGGTCATCGAGCACGTGCTCGACGACGGCGAGTTCCTGGAGGTGCAGCCGCTCTACGCGCAGAACCTCGTGATTGGCTACGGCCGGGTCGAGGGACGCCCGGTCGGCGTGGTGGCGAACCAGCCGATGCACTTCGCCGGCACCCTGGACATCGCGGCCAGCGAGAAGGCCGCCCGGTTCGTGCGCACCTGCGACGCGTTCAACATCCCGGTGCTGACCTTCGTGGACGTGCCCGGCTTCCTGCCCGGCACCGGCCAGGAGTGGGACGGCATCATCCGGCGCGGCGCCAAGCTGATCTACGCGTACGCCGAGGCGACCGTCCCGAAGGTCACCGTGATCACCCGCAAGGCCTACGGCGGCGCGTACGACGTGATGGGCTCCAAGCACCTCGGTGCGGACCTGAACTTCGCCTGGCCGACCGCGCAGATCGCGGTGATGGGCGCGCAGGGCGCGGTGAACATCCTCTACCGCTCCGAGCTGGCCGACGCCGAGGACCCGGCCGCCGTCCGGGCCGAGAAGATCGCCGAGTACGAGGACACGCTGGCCAACCCGTACATCGCCGCCGAGCGCGGGTACGTCGACAGCGTGATCCCGCCGCACGAGACCCGCGCGCAGATCGTCCGCGCGCTGCGGGTGCTGCGTACCAAGCGGGAGACCCTGCCGCCGAAGAAGCACGGCAACATCCCGCTGTGAGCCGCGGCCAGGGGTCGGCGCCGGCGCCGGCCCCTGGCGTCAGCAGGCCGGGTTGGCGGCGGCGCACATCCGCTCGGCGGCAAGCACCGCCAGGCGGCGGAGTTCGAGCTCCCCACCCAACGAACCCAGCTTGAGGACCGTCACCAGGTCGCCGACCCGCACCACCGCGGTGCTCTGCGGCTCAGGGGGGAAGGCGAGCACCTCCCCGTCGGCGTCGTCGCGCCGTGATTCGCTGATCGTGTGTCGTACCACCACCGACTCGTCACCGGCGAATCCCCTGCCCACCACGTCCCAGCGGTGCCGGGCGAAGATGTCGGCCCACTCGCCCTCAGCGATCTGTCCGCGTTGGGTGTCACCCCAGTCGCGGCACGCGTCGACCCGCCGGTCGATGCCGGCGAAGAGCGACCCCGTGACCTGCGGGTCGACTCGGTAGACGTCCTGAATGAGCTGAATTGACGTGTCGAAGTCCAGGCCGGACGGGTGCGGCGATTGTGTCGGCGGGTTCCGGCTGAGCGACTGCGAGCGGGAGTAACGGGACCTCTCCCAGGCGGGCGACACCCGCTTCTGCTCCAAGCACCGGGTCCATTCCGGCTCGACCACGACCGGCTCCGCCAGACCGGACTGGGTGAATCGTTCGTCGACCTTCGCCGACATGTCCTCGGGCTGCAGCAGCGCCTCGATCGGAATCTCCGCCCGAACCGCCGGCGACGGCACCGGTCCGGCCGGGTGGGATCGTCCGCTGCCCGCGGGCAACGCGGCCACTGCCGGGGCAGACAGCACGACGAGGATCGCGACGGCGGCCCCCACCGCCCGGCGCGTGCTGCGGCGTCGGGCCCTGATCCGGATCTCGGCCGCATCGGGCCAACGGACGTCCCGCAGGTCCCGGCGCAGCACGTCGACGAAGTTCAGGTCGTCACGCATCAGCGGTCTCCTCCAGATCCACGACGGCGAGCAGCCTCGCCAACGCGGCCCGGCCCCGAGAGAGCCGGGCCTTGACCGTGCCGACGGGCGCGTCGGTCTCCCGGGCCACCTCGGCGACAGGCATGCCGAGCAGGTAGTACAGGGCCAGCGCGACCCGCTGCTCCTCGGGGAGCTGGCGCAGGGCGGCCACCACCTCGACAGTGTCGGTGCCCGGGGCGGGGGTGGTCTCGACCGTGCCATGGCGCAGGTAGGCCCGGGCCCGGCTGCGCAGGCTGCGCCAGCGGCTGACCGCGATCCGGGCGGCCACCACCCGGACCCACGCCTCCGGGTCGTCGTACCCGCCGACGGTCGACCAGCGCTGCCAGGCCCGGATGTACGCCTCCTGCACGGCGTCCTGGGCCTCGGTCAGGTCGCCGGTCAGCACGTAGACGTACCCGAGCAGCCGTTGCCGGCTGCCCCGGTAGAAGTCGTCGAACCCGTCGACGTCGGGCACCTGCTCACCTCCGAAGGGCGGTCGGAGGTGACACGCGCGGTGGGACCCTGGCGGTTGCCCGGATCAGCCGATCATCTTCGCCAGCTCGGCGGGCGGGAAGCCGCCCGCCGGGATCCGCTCGCGGACCGCCCGGCGCACCGCGGACGCGACGGCGGCGTTCACCGGGGCCGGCACCCCGTGCAGCCGACCCAGCAGGACGATCTCGCCGTTGAGGTGGTCGACCTCGGTGGAGCCCACGCCCCGGGCCAGGCTCTGCCAGGTGGAGCTGCCGGAGCGTTCCTGCCCGTCGACCGGCCGGTGCCCGACCCGGTCGCCCCGCTCGGCGGCCTCCTCCTCGGTACCGGTGTGCGCGATCCCGGCCGCCGCGAGCACCGCCTGCCCCTCCGCGCGGACCCGGTCGCGCAGGTCGGCGGGGACGTCGCGGCCGAGCAGCGCCTGTAGCCCGTTGCCCAGGTTGGCCAGCAGCTTGCCGTACTTCCACCGCATCACGTCGTCGCGCACCGGAGCGACGAAGCCGGCGCCGGTGAGGTCGGCGGCCACCGCGTGGTCCAGCGCGTCCGAGCCGGACGGGTAGCGGCCGAGGTGCAGCATGCCCGAGTGCGGGTACCCGTTGGCGACGACCACGCCCGGCTCCAGGTGGGTGGCGGGGAGCCAGACGCAGACCGCGTGGACCCGGGCGAAGAGGCGCAACGCGGCCGACTCGTTGGCCACCCCGTTCTGGGCGGTGAAGAGCGGCAGCCGCTCGCCCGCCGTGCCGCCGCCGGCGACCGGCGCGTCCGCCCAGGCGGCCAGCGCGGCCGGGGTGTCCTGCGACTTGACGGTGAGCATCAGGACGGTGTCGGCGGGCAGCGGCCGCTGCTCGGGAGCGTCGGTGACCGGGCCGCACCAGGTCACCGTGCCGTCCGGGGTGCGCAGGGTCAGCCCACGCCGCCGGATCGCGTCCAGGTGCGCGCCGCGGGCCACCAGCGTCACGTCGTGGCCGGCCTCTGCCAGCCGTACGCCGATCGTGCCGCCGACCGCACCCGCCCCGATGATCACGTACCGCATGCGGCCATTCTGCTCCCCGACCGGCTCAGATCGTCAGGCCGGCATCGGTGAGGATCGGGCCGGCGAGGAGCATCGCGCCGACGGCCAGGGCGAGCAGGTTCACCAGGCCGAAGACGGTCACCCAGAACAGCGCGGGGAACGGGGTGAGCCGGGCCAGTTGGTCGGCGTCGGACTGCGGCATCCGTCCCCGGCTGCGCAACCGTTGCAGCTCCACCACCGGCCGTACGCCGCCGAGCAGCAGGAACCAGACGCCGGTCCAGGCGAAGGCGGCCTGCACCTGCGGCGAGGCGTACCAGGAGACGGCGAGCACCACCCCGCCGGTGACCAGCAGCGACAGCACGCCGAAGACGTTGCGGATCAGCACCAGCATGGCCAGCAACAACGCCACGGCCAGCCAGAGCAGCAGGGTGATCCGGTTGCCGCCGAGCAGCCAGGCACCGGCGAGGCCGACCAGCGACGGGGCGACGTACCCGGCCAGCAGGGTGAGGATCATGCCGGGGCCGGTGGGGCGGCCGGCGGAGAGGGTGAGGCCGGAGGTGTCCGAGTGCAGCCGGATGCCGTGCAGCCGACGCCCGGTGAGCAGCGCCGCCAGGGCGTGGCCGCCCTCGTGGGCGATGGTCACCGCGTTGCGGGCGACCCGCCAGGGCAGCCGGGTGGCGACCACCGCCAGCGCGACGAGAGCGGTGACCAGGACGAGCAGCGGGGGTGGGTCGGGCTGCGCGCCGAGGAGCTTGTCCCAGGTCTCGCCCAGTCCGTTGATCGACACCATGGGCGGGGAGCCTACCCGCCTCGGCTGGCGTGGCTCGGGGACCGCGGCCCCGTATCGTGTGAGACTGACCGGGTGGCGAGCGGAGCGGGAGGTGAACGCCGGTGAGCGCGGCACCCCTGGAGCCTCATGTCGGCCTCTGGACAGAGGCCGACTACTTCGCCATGGGTGAGACCCCGAACCGGATCGAGTTGCTCGACGGGAGCCTGATCGTGACCCCTGTCCCGAGCAGGCGCCACCAGTTGGTGTCTCGCCGCCTCGCGAACAGTGCGGAGGCGGCGGCCGAGGGCCATGGTCTCTCGGTCTTCGACGCCGTCAACGTTCGTCTCGGCATTGACCGGATCGTCATCCCGGATGTCGTGGTCGCCGCCACCGACGACGAGGGCACCGTGGTCGAGGCCGGCGAGATCGCTCTGGTCTGCGAGATCGTCTCGCCGGGGAACGCCGCCGCCGACCGGCTCGTCAAGATGCAGCTCTACGCGATCGCGCGGATCCCGTGGTACCTGCTGGTCGAACAGGACGGCGAGACGCACGCGCTGCGGCTCTACCGGCTCGACGGTGAGCACTACGTCGAGGACCAGGTGGCCAAGGCCGGCGAGACGCTGTCCGTGACCGAGCCGTTCCGGTGGCAGATCGATCCGGCCTCGCTCCGCTGACCGATCCGGATCAGGCGGGCGGCCACATACCGACGTCGATGAAAATTTCCTCAGCCGCTCTTGCGATCTAGGGCAACTACCTCCAAGGATTGGCGTCAATCGATCGGCGTCCCTGGGAGGCACCCATGACCCGTACCAGATTTTCCCTGCGCCGGCTCCTCGCCGCCGGCCTCACCGTCGCCGCCACCGCGGCCGCGGCCCTCGTCGCGACCGCCGGACCGGCGGCCGCGGCCACCACCCCCGGCATCGACGTCTCCCGCTACCAGGGCACCATCAACTGGACCAGCGTCCGCAGCGCCGGCATCCAGTTCGCCTTCATCAAGGCCACCGAGGGTACGAGCTACAAGGACCCGAACTTCAACGCCAACTACGTCAACGCCTACAACGCCGGGGTGATCCGCGGGGCGTACCACTTCGCCCGGCCAAACATCTCCGCCGGCTCGACCCAGGCCAACTACCTGGCCTCCAACGGCGGCGCCTGGTCGGCCGACAGCCGGACCCTCCCGGCGGCGCTGGATCTCGAGGCCAACCCGTACAGCGGCGGCTACTGCTACGGCCTGAGCACGACCGGCATGCGGAACTGGGTCCAGGACTTCCTCAACACCTACCGCTCCCGCACCGGCCGGTACGCGGTCATCTACACCACCACCAGCTTCTGGAACCAGTGCACCGGCAGCTGGACCGGCCCCTGGGCGAACCACCCGCTCTGGGTGGCCCGCTGGTCCACCAGCCCCGGCACCCTGCCCGCCGGCGCCCCGTTCTGGAGCTTCTGGCAGTACACCGCCACCGGGCGGGTCTCCGGAATCAGCGGCGACGTCGACCGCAACTACTGGAACGGCGACCGGGCGCGGCTGATCGCGCTGGCCAACAACACCTGATCGGCAGCACACGCGAACGGCGGCAGCGGGACCGATGATCACCCCTGGTGGGGTCGACAACCGGTCCGGCTGCCGCCGTCGTCCGTACGCGGTCAGACCCTGCGTCGCGTGGCCATCGACACGGGCACGGCCTCCCGGCCGGCCAGTGCGGACCGCCGGGACAGGCGCCAGGCGGCGACTCCGGCGGCGGTGACCGTCACGACGGCGAGCAGCGCCACCAGCGCCGGCATACCGGCACTGATCAGCAGCAGAACGATGTCGCCGAGGGCAACGAGCATCCACAGTGCCAGCCGGGGGCGGGCGTCCTTGCGTCGGTAACCCATGTCGTGCCTCCTTCCGTCGTCACGGGAGAGATACCCCGAACGAAGGAAGGTCATGCGAATCCATTTCACGCGGACGCGATTCCCGCGCATCAGCCCTGGCGGTCGGGCTCGAACCCCTTGACGATCTGGTCGAAGCTGGCGAGCTGAGCCTGCCAGTCCTTCTGCGCGACTTCCCACCGGATGGCGTAGCCCCGGTTGCCGGCCGTCACGAAGCCCCGGTTACGCACCTGGATGCGGGTGTTGTCCCGGCTCTCCAGCCACTCCCAGTCGGCGCAGGTCCGGTGCCAGTCGCAGCGCTCGATGCCGAGCAGCTGGTAGTTGTTGACGAACTTGCGGCGGTCCGGCTCGATCGCCTTCCAGTCGGCGTACGCGTCGGGCTTCGGGTTGCTCGTCCACTGCACGAGCATCTCGCCCACCCCGCCACGCTCGAAGAACACCACCGTGTCCGAGCTCGTGCGGCGGGCGCTCCAGTTCGGCGGGAGGGGAACGGAGAAGGTCGGTCCCCTGTGCCGGGTCCAGCCCGCCGGCAGCGCGTTCGGGTCCGTCGAGGGGGTGGCCGACGGCGTCGGGCTGGGCGGGGCGGCACTGGTCGGCGCGGGCGCGGCCGGGGCCGTCGTCGGGGCGGCCGCCGACGAGGTCGCCGCAGCGCCCGTGGCACCGCCGGCCTGCTGCCCGCCCCGCTCGGGGTCGTCCCCGCCCCGGCCGAGCAGCGGCACCAGCACCGCGAGACCGACCAGCAGCACCAGCACCACCGCGCCGATCAGCAGGTTCCGCTTCTGCCGGCCGCGCTTCGACCCGTCGTACACCGAACCGGGAACGCGCTCGGCGGGCGCCGGCGCCGGCGCGGGAGCGGGGCTCACCGGCGCCGGCATGACCGACGTGGGGTTGCTCGGCTTCGGCGGGTCCACCTTCGTCGTCGGCTCGGCGTCGGCGGCCGGACGCGGCGGGTCGACCTTGGCGGTCGGCTCGGCGTCGACGCCCGCCGGCGTCGTGCTCGTCTCGTCCTCGGCGGCAGCGGCGACCCCGGCGGCCGCGGCGGCACTTGACGCCGCCTCAGCGGCTCGCGGCGTGGCCTCAGCACGCGGCGCGGGGGGCTTCGGCGTCGACTCGGCGCTCACCTCGGCCGGGCGCGGGGCCGGCACCAGCGGCTTACGCGGCTCGCGCGGGCCGTTCGGCCCCGGCCGGCGGACGCCGTCCAGCAGCGAGATCCCCTTGGCGCGCTTGCCACCGGCGCGGCGCAGCAGGCGCTCGGCCACCTCGGCGGTGATCCGCTCGGTCGGGTCCTTGCGGAGCAGGCCCTGGAGCACCGGCTTGAGCGGCCCGGCGTTCTTCGGCGGTGGCAACGGCTCGGTCGCCAGGGCGGCCAGCGTGGCGATCGCCGACGGCCGCGCGTACGGCGACTTGCCCTCCACGGCGGCGTAGAGGGTCGCGCCCAGCGACCACAGGTCCGCCTCGGGGCCCGCCGTACCGTCCTTGGCCCGCTCCGGCGCGATGTACGCGGGCGAGCCGAGCACCATGCCGGTGCGGGTCACGTTCGGGTCGCCGGGAATGGTGGCCAGACCGAAATCGGTCAGCACCACCCGGCCGTCGTTGCCGAGCAGGACGTTGCCGGGCTTGATGTCGCGGTGCATCACGCCGGCCTTGTGCGCCGCCTTCAGCGCGCCGAGCACACCCAGCCCGATCTCCACCGCGCGCGCCGGCGTCACCGGGCCGTCCTCGGCGAGAGTGTCCTGCAACGACTTCGAGGCGACGTACTCCATGACGATCCACGGGTCGCCGTCGGTACGCAGCACGTCGAAGATGCGGACCACGTTGACGTGGTTCAGCCGGGCGATGGCCCGGGCCTCACGCAGCGAGCGTTCGCGCATCTCGCGGCGCTCGTCGTCGGTGAGACTGGGCGGCGGAACGAGCTCCTTGATGGCCACGTCCCGGTGCAGGACCTCGTCACGCGCCTTCCATACCCGGCCCATGCCGCCCTGACCGAGCGGCGAGAGAAGCCGGTACCGGTCAGCGACAAGTTGGGGAAGCGCGTCAGACATCGGAGAGACCGTACCCGGCGCCGTCAATCCTCACACCGGCGGCACGCCACTGTGCGGTGAAGGTCAAGTTCGTGACGCGTACGCTGACGCCATGTCTGCCGAAGAGCCGCTGTTCCGTGTCGTCCGGGGCGTCCCGACCGCTGACGAACTGGCCGCGCTGGTGGGTGCGATCGTCGTCCGGTCCCGGCCGGCCGCCGCGCCCGCGCCGGTGACCACCTCCGTTTGGGCGCGCAGCGGTCGCCCGACCCTCGCGGCGCCCGCCGCCGGACCCGGCGCGTGGCGCGCCTCCGGCCTGCCCCGCTGACCCTCCAGCGGATCCGAGAATTTCTCGCGGATCCGAGCGGACTGAGCTGGGGCGTAGCCACCAGGATGTTCTCAGGGCTGCCCAGATCCCGCCGCACCCATTAACCTCACTCAGGGAAACGGGGCCGTGACGGGTAGGGAGGATCGATGATCCCTGAGGAGGACCGCCCAGCTTCCTGGCTGCGCGACTACGGCGGCATCGAGGCCGACATCCGCCAGATGAGCGAGTTCGCCGATCGGCTCCAGGCCGAGGTCGAACGCAACTACGCGCCACACCTGTCGTACATCGCCGACGACATGAGAGCCGCCGTCCCCAACCCCTGCGACGCCTTCGTCGAGCTGGTGCAGTTCCTGCACGCCCACTGGGAGACCCAGCAGGCCACCGCGAACATGGTGCACGACCTGGGCGGGGCCACCGGCCACCTGGCCTCCGCGGCCGGCCAGATCGCCACCCACTACCGGGGAGCCGACGCCTTCGCCTCCGCCCGGGTGGCCGACGTGGAGGCGGCGCTGGCCAACCCGTACTCCACCATGCCCGGCGGCCGACCCCGGTTGCCCGATCCCACCGGCCCGAACGGCGGGCCGGTGGTGCTGCCGTGATCGAAAGGGGCAGCGGCCGGACCTCCGGCCTCACCGACTGGCAGCTGATGGACGTGCTCAGCATGTGGGCGTGCGTCCAGGACCAGGAGACCCAGGGACACTGGAAGCAGGTCGCCGGCTGGCGCAAGGTCTGCGACCTCGCGATGACCCACCTGCGGCGGCTGCACGAATACCGGCGCGGCCTGGCCGAGGCGTGGCCCCCGGAGACGAACGCGGCGGCGCGGGCGTACCTGGGCGAACTCGACCAGCTCATCGAGCGGGTCCAGCGCACCCATGACGCCGCCGCCGCCAACCACGACGCGCTGGCCGCCGCCACCCGCGCCATCGACAGCGCCCGGCCCGAGCTGAAGCGGCTCTACGAGCAGTACTCGACGAAGCTCCAGCAGAAGCGGTCGTACGAGGCGACGTTGGCCGATCCGAAGGCGGCGGCGGGCAGCCGGGTGGTCGACCCGCCGGTTACGGATGTGGAGTTGGAGCAGCTCAACAGCAAGGCCCGGGGAATCATGTACGGGTTGAGCGGAGAACTCCAGCAGGCCCAGGTGATGCTCCAGAAGCCACCTCCGATACGTCCGCGCATCGACGATGCCGAACCGGTGATACAGGGCGCGGGCGCGTCGTCTGCGCCCCTCATCCCGCCAATCGTGCCCGTGCCAATAGCTCCTTCGACCGCTACCACCTCCAAGTCCAGGTTGGCCGCTCCGGCAAGCGCAGTCTCGATGCCTCAGGCCCCCAACGTCGGGCCGGTACTTGGTAGCACCGGAACAGGACTGGCACATGCATCGACGAGAACTGGTCCCACTGCAGTCCCGCCGCCCTCATCCCCGGTACCAACGCCTAACGTCGGGCCACCGCCTGGCTTTCCGTCTCTTCCCAGCACATCGAGCCGACCAACTAAGAATGGAACCCAGCACAGCCCTTCGCAGACGCCGCCTACTGCAGGCAATCGCAATCCACTTCCACCGAACGCATCGCCGCGACCTTTCCCGCCCAGTGGACTCATAGGCGGCCTTCCAGGAATGAACCTCCACCAGCCCGGAGGCGCGCAAACGCCCCGCAGAGTCAATCCCGTCGGCGGTGTTATCGGCGGCGGCGGCGCCGGGACAGCACCTACCGGCGCAGCCGGTTCTCGTCCGGGAGGAGGGCGGGGCAACCATTTGGGCGGCACTTACGGGATGCCCCCGCTTGGTGGTAGCCCCGGCTCGAACGCAAGCACTGGAATTGCGGGCCAACAAAGGCGATCCAAGCTGGATGATGAATCCCGGCGGTGGGACCCAGAGCATCCTTGGGAAGTCGACGAAGGCGTTGCCCCGGTCGTACGTCCGCCGGACGAGGAAGGCCCGATAGATCCCGGTCCGGCTATTGGGTTCGGCCGTTGAGGCAAGTTGTTGCAACGTTGGGCGTCGGAGCACTACTTCTGGCGATCACCGCATCCGGGGCTGGAGCAAGGGAGGTTCCCAAGCCGCCCGACGGCAAGTGGGTGCGAAGCCAGCAGTGGCACCTGGGCTACTTACAAGTAGCGGAGGCGCATCGACTAACCAGGGGAAAGGGAGTGGTGGTCGCCGTCCCAGATACCGGAGTCGACCCCCACCCTGATTTACGCGGCAATTTACTTTCTGGCACCGACACAATTGACGGCGGCAGCGGTAATGGAATCGGAGACCGAGACAGCCATGGCACGGGAATGGCCGGACTGGTTGCCGCGCACGGGCAACCAGGAAACCGGGGCGCCTTGGGGATCGCCCCGGAAGCCAAAATCTTGCCCATTCTAGTAACGCCGCCCGGCGGAGATGGACAACCAGACGCGCTTGCTAGAGGGATCGATTATGCAGTCGCGAACGGAGCCCGGGTAATCAGCGTCTCCAGCGGGGGCGACTCCAGCGCCGAATTAGAACAAGCCGTTCGGCGCGCCATTGCTTCCGACATTGTGGTTGTGGCAGGCTCAGGAAATCGTCCTCGGGAGCAGTTCGTTGGTTATCCTGCCAGCCAAGCGGGCGTGCTGGCGGTGGCGGGCGTTGACCGGAGCGGTCGACACGCCGACATATCGGTTTCAGGGCCTGAAGTAGATGTAGCAGCGCCAGGCGTAGAGATCATCAGCACAAGCTACTCCGCGAATTATCGCAAGGGCACAGGCACGTCCGATTCCACCGCGATCGTTGCCGGAGCTGCCGCGCTCGTCCGCTCCAAGTACCCGGATCTGCCAGCATCAGAAGTAGTACACCGACTCACCGCCACCGCTGTCGACAAGGGTCCGCCCGGCCGTGACGACCAGTACGGCTACGGCGTCATCGACCTGGTGGCAGCACTGACCGCCGACGTACCTCCCCTCCCCCCTGACTGGGCGACGACAAGCACACCGTCGGCCAAGACATCAGCCACATCGGCAGCGGCGGAGCCGGCCAATGGCGGGGGGACCGCCAATCCGACCGCCCGTGGCCTGGCCACCCTCGGCGTGATCGTGGCGGCTAGCGCCGGCTACCTGCTCTGGCGACGGCGCCGCAACGCACACGATCCGCCGCCGCGGATCAGCCGGTGACCAGCGGCACCCATCGCTTCCGGGTCGACGCGGTGTACGACCTGCCTGCCCGGCAGGGACTCGTCGCCTGCGGGACCATGCTCGACGACGTACCGATCGGCGCGGTGCGCTTCGTGGACGAACTGACCGGTGCGCCGGTCCGAGTCATCGGCGTCGACTTCTCCACTCCGGCGACGCGGCGCACCGGTCAGCACCTTCTCGTGGTCTCCCGGGAGGACGCCGCGCTGGCCCATCCGGGTCGGGTCTGGGCAGGGCATGTCCTCCCCGAGCGCTGAGGCCCGGCCGGTCGACCGTCCCTCGCCGTAGCGCAGCCGGTAGCGTCGGAGACGTGCCGAACTCGCTGCCACTGCGCCTCGTACTCGCCAGCCAGAGCCCCGCCCGCCGCAAGCTCCTCCAAGCGGCCGGAGTCGAACCCGACGTGCTGGTCAGCGGCGTCGACGAGTCCCAGGTGGTCGCGGACCGGGCCGAGGACCTGTGCCTGGAACTGGCCCGGCTCAAGGCACTCGCGGTGCTCGACCGCCTGCGTCCCACCCCGGACGAGCGCACGCTGGTGCTCGGCTGCGACTCGGTGCTCGCCTTCGACGGCGAGATTCTGGGCAAGCCGTCGGACGCGGCCGACGCCACCGAGCGCTGGCGGCGGATGCGGGGTCACAGCGGGGTGCTGCACACCGGGCACTGCCTGATCGACGTGACCCACGAGGCGCGGGCGGAGGCAGTGGCGTCGACCGTCGTACACTTCGCCGACATCAGCGACGGGGAGATCGCCGCGTACGTGGCGACGGGTGAGCCGCTGGCGGTGGCCGGGGCGTTCACCATCGACGGGCTGGGCGGGGCGTTCCTGACCGGCATCGAGGGTGACCCGGGCACGGTGGTCGGGCTCTCCCTGCCGCTGCTGCGTCGCCTCCTAGGCGAGTTGGAGCTGAGCATCACCGACCTGTGGACGAAGGTCGCGCCGGGCGGCCAGGAGGTTGAACATCTCGGCTAGCGTCCGTTCATGACCACCAAGTCGCTGCCGCTGACCCCGGAACTGCACGCGTACCTCGTCGCCCACGGCTCCCCACCGGACCAGATCATCCGCGACCTGGCCGAGGAGACCCTGGCCGTCCTCCCCGACCAGGCGATGATGCAGGTGGCGCCGGAGCAGGCCGCGTTCCTCACCTTCCTCACCCGGCTGCTCGGCGTGCGGCAGGCGGTGGAGGTGGGCACCTTCACCGGGCTCTCCTCGCTGGCGATCGCCCGAGGGCTGCCCGAGGACGGCCGGTTGACCTGCTTCGACATCTCAGAGGAGTACACCGGCATCGCCCGTCGCTACTGGGAGCGCGCGGGCGTGGCCGACCGGATCGAGCTACGCATCGGCCCGGCCGGGGACACCCTGCGTGAGCTGCCGCTGGAGCGGCACCTGGACTTCGCCTTCATCGACGCCGACAAGACGGGCTACCCGATCTACTGGGACGAGTTGGTGCCCCGGATGCGTCCGGGCGCGGTCATCGCGGTGGACAACACGCTGCGCGGGGGCCGGGTGCTCGCCCCGCAGAACGCCGGAGACCGAGCGATCGCCGCATTCAACGACGAGGTGCTGGCCGACGTGCGCGTCGAGGCGATCATGCTCCCCCTCGCCGACGGCGTGACCCTCGCCCGGGTCCACTGACACGCTTTGCGGCGTGTCGGGCTGTCCGGGCGGCTCGACACCCCGACACGCCGCAAACTGGGCCGCACCCACCCGCCGCGGGCGGGCGCCGCGCCGCGGGCGGGCGCACAGGCGAGCGCCGCGCACGAGGCGGGCCGGCAGAGGTCAGGCGCCGACCAGGGCCGGGGCGCGGTCGTCGTCCGTCGGCGTGGCGCGCAGGGCGCGGCCGAGTCGCACGGTCAGCAGCAGGGCGGCTGCGATGAAGGCGGGCAGCAGCAGGAAGGCCAGGTGGGGTCCGATCCCGTCGGCCACCGCGCCCAGCGCCACCGGCGCGATCCCGAAGCCCACCCCCATCGAGTACGCCGACCAGCCGGCCGCCTTGTCGGCGGCCGCACCGGCGACGGCCAGCGCGATCGAGATGGCCAGCGGGTAGTGCAGCGCGTTGCCGAGTCCCAGCACCACCAGCCCGGTGACGGCGAGCCAGCCGACCGGGGCGAGCCAGAAGAGGGCGAACCCGACCAGGGAGACGGTCAGCGCGCCGAGCAGCAGCGGGGCGGGCGGCCAGCGCAGGGCGATCCGGCCGCCGACGAGCCGGCCGAGGAACATGCCGCAGACGATCGCGGCGACGGCCGCCGAGGCGGAGGCGGCGGTCATCCCGGCGTGCGAGCGGAGCACGTCGGCGGTCCAGAGCGACAGGCAGACCTCGATCGACCCGGTGACCGACATCAGCACCCAGGCGATCCAGTACGCCCGGGGCAGCCCGTCGCTCGCGCCGGCACCGCTGCGGGGCCCGGGGACACCGTCGGCCCCCTCCGCCGCCGAGGCGGTCACCCCGACCCGGTTGGCGGCAGCCGCGGTAGCGGGGGCGGGCTGCGGCGGGCGTACCCGCAAGAGGCGGGCGGCGAGCGCGACCAGCGCGATCAGCCCGACCTCGACGGCCATCACCGGCCGCCAGCCGGCGCCCGCGTCGACGCTGAACCCGATGACCAGCGGGGCGAGGATGCCCATGCCGGCGCAGACGGCGTTGGCCTCGGTGAGCGCGGCGGGTGCGGCCGGGCCGTGCCGGGCGGTGAGGACGACGGCGACGCCGCTGACCACCATCATCCCGGCGGTGGCGACGACGGCGACCGCGGCGAGGGTGGCGGGCAGCGGGCGGAGCAGGCCGAAGGCGGTCACGCCGACGGCGAGCCCGGCCAGCCCGACCCAGATCGCCCCGCCCCGGCCGAACCGGCGAGCGAGCGGGGCGAAGAGTGCCCCGCCGAGCAGCGCGCCGACGGCGATGGCGGTGCTGTGCAGGCCGGCGACGGCGGCGCTGGTGCCCTGTTCGTCTCTGAGCAGCGGTACGACGGGGCCGAACCCGTAGAGGAAGAAGCCCCACAACCCCAGCTGGGCGTAGGTCAGCCAGGTGGTCCGGTCATGGGTGAGGCGGGGCACCGGCCTTACGCTACAAGCGCCTGGCCGGTGCCCCGCTCCTGGTGAGAGGCAGCTCTCGTCAGCGGACGCTGCGGGCGAACTGCCGGGCGGCCCAGAAGACGCCGGCGACGGCGAGCACCGCGGTGATGGTCAGCCCCTGCCAGACCTTGTCGTCGCCCAGGTCCCCGGCGAAGAGCGCCCGGGTGCCGTCGACCGCCCAGGAGAACGGGTTCCAGTCGGCGATGCCCTGGAGCCAGCCGGGGGCGAAGGTCAGCGGCAGCAGGATGCCGGAGAGCAGCAGCACCGGCTGGGCGACGGTGTTCATCAGCGGGGCGAGCGCGTCCTCGCTCTTGACCTTGAGCGCGACCCCGTAGGAGACCGCCGAGGTCATCAGCGCGATCAGGGCGAGCATCAGGTACGCGAGCAGCAGGTCGCCGATGAAGACGCGCAGGTCGAACAGGAGCGCGAGCAGGGTGATGATGACCGCCTGCACGAGCAGCGAGACCACGTCCCGCAGGGAGCGGCCGAGCAGCAGGGCGAGCCGGCTGACCGGGGTGACCCGGGAGCGTTCGATCACCCCGGCGCGCAGCTCGGCGATCAGGCCGAAGCCCTGGAACAGACCGCCGAAGATGGCCAGCAGCACCAGCAGGCCGGGTACGAAGATCTTGTAGGCGGCGGCCTGGGTGGGGGCGTTCAGCGCGGGCTTGAGCAGCGGGGCGAAGAGCAGCAGGTACATCACCGGCTGGAAGACGCCGACGAAGACCCAGACCGGGTTGCGCAGCAGCAGCTGGATCTGACGCTGGAAGATGAGCCAGGTGTCGCGGGCGAGTTTCATGACGTTTCTCCTGTGATGAATGCTCAGGACTCGCGCAGCGAGCGGCCGGTCTTGGTGAGGAAGACGTCGTCGAGGCTGGGGCGGTGCAGCTCGATCGAGGAGAGCGTGAGCCCGGCGCTGTCGAGCCGGCGGAGGATCTGCGGGATGGCGGTGGCCCCCTCGTCGACGTAGAGGCGCAGGCCGCCCTCGTCGGCGGTCTCCAGCTTGTTGACGAACGCCTCGCCGTCGAGCAGCTGCGCGGCCTGCGGGGTGCCGGCCACGTCCAGGCCGACCAGCACCACGTCGCCGGAGATCTCCCGCTTCAGCTCGGCCGGGGTGCCCTCGGCCACCACCTCGCCGTGATCCATGATCGCGATCCGGTCGCAGAGCGCGTCCGCCTCGTCGAGGTAGTGCGTGGTGATGAAGACCGTCATGCCCTCGGTACGCAGCCGGCGGATCTCGTCCCACATGTGCGCGCGGCTCTGCGGGTCCAGGCCGGTGGTCGGCTCGTCCAGGAAGACGATCTTCGGCTCGTGGATGATGCCGAGGGCGATCTCCACCCGGCGCCGCTGGCCGCCGGAGTA
Organism: Micromonospora sp. URMC 105; assembly: GCF_051386295.1. Taxonomy (NCBI): domain Bacteria; kingdom Bacillati; phylum Actinomycetota; class Actinomycetes; order Micromonosporales; family Micromonosporaceae; genus Micromonospora; species Micromonospora sp. URMC 105. The sequence goes on from NZ_JBPQTL010000022.1 coordinate 22,809, forward strand.
CGTCTTGCACTTGCGGTCGGCGTACTCGGTGAGCTGGAAGGCGTCGAGGGCGCGGGCGGCACGGCGGTGCGCCTCGGCCTTGGCAATGCCGTACATCCGGGCGTGCAGCACCAGCTCCTCGCGGGCGGTGGACTCGTCCCAGGTGCTGCCGCCCTGGGCGACGTAGCCGATCCGGCGCCGCACCTCGGCCGGGTCCTTGCGCAGGTCCGCGCCCGCGATGGTGGCCTCGCCCCCGTCCGGCTCGATCAGCGTGGCGAGCATCCGCAGGGTGGTGGTCTTGCCGGCGCCGTTGGGGCCGAGGAAGCCGAAGATCTCCCCCTCGGCGACCTTGAGGTCGACTCCGCGTACGGCGTCGACCGTCTTCGTCTCCCGACCGGCGCGGGAACGGAACGACTTCCGCAGCCCCCTGGTCTCGATCATGTCTGCTCCTGGTCGTCCGGGCCGGACGCACCGGCCACCTGTCCCCTGGGACCGACGCCGGGCGGCGCGCTCCCCCGTGGGTGCGGCGAGAAGGCTAACGCGATATAGCTTTTCTAGTCAACGTTGATTATTGCGTCTCTGTGTCGCGCGGCGCCGCACCGTCGGTCCATCCCGGCCAGCCCTGCGCTCCGGCCAGTCCAGCAGGCAGGTACGACACCCCGGACTCGATTCGCTCGACGATCCGGTCGCACCAGGCGACCTCCGCCTCGGCGCGGGCCGCCCAGAGCTCGAACATCCAGGCCACGTGCACCGGCTTGGTGTTGCGCATCCAGTCGGAGTCCAACGAGGAGCGCATCGACTCGATACCGGCACGCAGCAGATTGGCCCGGTTCCGCAGTGCGGCGGTGGCCTCCTCGCGAGGCATCGCGGGCAGGAAGGAAAAGGCCGCGACGAACGGGTCCGGTGTCTCGTGCAGCTGCCACCAGAAGCCGCGCAGCAGCGTCTCGAACTCGTCCTCCCCCTTCGCCGTCACCTCGTACGTGGTGCGGGCCGGGCGGGCGCCGACCTGCTCGGTCGCCACCTCGCGCAACAGCCCCTCCTCGGCCAGCTTGCGCAGGGCGTGGTAGATCGATCCGGGTTGCACGTTGGCCCACCGGTCGGCGTTCCAGCTGAGCAGCTCGCGGCGCACGTCGTAGCCGTGCACCGGTTGCATCCACCGGACCAGGCCGAGAATCATCATCCGAGTCGCAGACACCGGACAAGCGTAATAAACAAGTTTGACTAAGGTGTCGGCGGAACAGTGCGCCATCCCACACTGAGCGATCGTTAGGGCCATCAGAGTGACCGATACACTCCCGGTCAACGACCTCCCGGGAGGAGCCTTCAAGGTGCGCAAGGTACTCATCGCCAACCGCGGCGAGATCGCCGTCCGCGTCATCCGCGCCTGCCGCGACGCCGGCCTGGGCAGCGTCGCCGTCTACGCGGACTCCGACCGGGACGCCCTGCACGCCACGCTGGCGGACGAGGCGTACGCCCTGGGCGGCGACACCGCGGCCGACAGCTACCTGCGGATCGACAAGCTGATCGACGTCGCCGGCCGGTCCGGCGCGGACGCCGTCCACCCGGGCTACGGCTTCCTCTCCGAGAACGCCGACTTCGCCCAGGCCGTCATCGACGCCGGGCTGACCTGGATCGGCCCCACCCCGCAGGCGATCCGCGACCTGGGCGACAAGGTGACCGCCCGGCACATCGCCCAGCGGGCCGGCGCGCCCCTGGTCCCCGGCACCCCCGACCCGGTCGGCAGCCCCGACGAGGTGATCGCCTTCGCGGTCGACCACGGCCTGCCGGTCGCCATCAAGGCCGCCTTCGGCGGTGGCGGGCGCGGGCTGAAGGTGGCCCGCACCATGGAGGAGATCCCGCACCTGTTCGAGTCGGCCACCCGCGAGGCGGTCGCCGCGTTCGGCCGGGGTGAGTGCTTCGTCGAGCGGTACCTGGACAAGCCCCGGCACGTCGAGGCGCAGGTCCTCGCCGACCAGCACGGCAACGTGATCGTGGTCGGCACCCGGGACTGCTCGCTGCAGCGCCGGCACCAGAAGCTGGTCGAGGAGGCCCCGGCCCCGTTCCTCACCGCCGCGCAGCGCACCCAGATCCACGAGAGCGCCAAGGCGATCTGCCGGGAGGCCGGCTACCACGGCGCCGGCACGGTGGAGTACCTGGTCGGCGTTGACGGCACCATCTCCTTCCTGGAGGTGAACACCCGGCTCCAGGTGGAGCACCCGGTCACCGAGGAGACCGCCGGCGTCGACCTGGTCCGCGAGCAGTTCCGGATCGCCGACGGCGAGAAGCTGCGGTTCTCGGAGGACCCGACCCCGCGCGGGCACTCGATCGAGTTCCGGATCAACGGCGAGGACCCGGGCCGCAACTTCCTGCCCGCCCCGGGCACCGTCACCGCGCTGCGGCTGCCGACCGGTCCGGGCGTACGGGTGGACACCGGCATCTCGGCCGGCGACGTGATCGGCGGCAACTTCGACTCGCTGCTCGCCAAGGTGATCATCACGGGCGAGACCCGCGCCGAGGCGATCGAGCGGGCCCGCCGCGCGCTGGACGAGATGGTCGTCGACGGCATGGCCACCGCGCTGCCGTTCCACCGCCTGGTGGTCCGGGACGAGGCGTTCACCAGCGAGCCGTTCACCGTGCACACCCGGTGGATCGAGACCGAGTTCGACAACACCGTGCCGGCGTTCACCGCCGCCGCCGGCCCCGCCGAGGCGCCGGCCGGCCGCGAGACCGTCGTGGTCGAGGTGGCGGGCAAGCGGCTGGAGGTCAGCCTCCCCGCCGGCCTCGGCGCGGGTACGACCACCGCGGCCCCCGCCGCCCGCAAGCCGGCCCGCCGGGGCGGCGGCGCCAAGGCCGGGGCGGCGGTCAGCGGCGACGCGCTCGCCTCCCCGATGCAGGGCACCATCGTCAAGATCGCCGTGGCTGACGGGGACACCGTCGCCGAGGGCGACCTGGTCGTGGTGCTGGAGGCGATGAAGATGGAGCAGCCGCTGCACGCCCACAAGGCCGGTACGGTCAGCGGACTGTCGGCCGAGGTCGGCGCCGTGATCACCGCCGGCGCGGCGATCTGCACCATCGCCTGACCCTCCTGCCCCACCCGCCTCGCCCCGCCCGCCCGACCACGCTCGCAACTCAGGGACGGTCGCCGTTGCCGAAGATCGACTGGCAGCGTCTCCCCCTGAAGCGCCGCGCCGGGAAGGAGGGCGGGCGGGGTGGTTTGGGACACCAGCGACGGCGGAACCGGTCCGGAGCAGGAATGATGGCCGGGTGCGGTTCCTTCATGGCGCGGTCCCCGCGCACGACCTGACCTACAACGACGTCTTCATGGCGCCGGCCCGCTCCGAGGTGGGCTCGCGACTCGACGTCGACCTGGCCACCGGCGACGGCACGGGCACCACCATCCCGCTGGTGGTCTCCAACATGACGGCGGTCTCCGGCCGCCGGATGGCGGAGACCGTCGCCCGGCGCGGCGCGATCGCGGTCATTCCGCAGGACATCCCGATCGAGGTGGTGGCCAACGTCGTCGCCTGGGTCAAGCAGCGGCACCTGGTGCACGACACCCCGATCACGCTCGGCCCGACCGACACCGTCGGCGACGCCATCCACCTGCTGCCGAAGCGGTCGCACGGCGCGGTGATCGTGGTGGACGAGGCGGGCCGCCCGCTGGGCGTGGTCACCGAGGCGGACACCATCGGCGTGGACCGGTTCGCCCAGCTGCGCCACGTGATGTCGACCGAGCTGCACACCGTGCCGGCGGACGCGGACCCGCGTACCGGCTTCGATCGGCTCTCGGCCGGCCGACGCCGGCTGGCCCCGGTGGTGGACGCCGACGGCCGGCTGATCGGGGTGCTGACCCGGCAGGGCGCGCTGCGCGCCACCCTCTACCGGCCGGCGGTCGACGACCGGGGGCGGCTGCGCATCGCCGCCGCCGTCGGGATCAACGGCGACGTGACCGGCAAGGCCGAGGCGCTGCTGGCGGCCGGGGTGGACACCCTGGTGGTGGACACCGCGCACGGCCACCAGGAGCGGATGATCTCCGCGCTGCGGGCGGTACGCAAGATCGACCCCGCCGTTCCGGTGGCGGCCGGCAACGTGGTCACCGCCGAGGGCGTACGCGACCTGGTGGAGGCGGGCGCCGACATCGTCAAGGTCGGCGTCGGGCCGGGCGCGATGTGCACCACCCGGATGATGACCGGTGTCGGCCGGCCGCAGTTCTCCGCGGTGCTCGACTGCGCGGCGGCGGCCCGCGCCCTGGGCCGGCACGTCTGGGCCGACGGCGGCGTGCGGCACCCCCGGGACGTGGCGCTGGCGCTCGCCGCCGGGGCGTCCAACGTCATGATCGGGTCGTGGTTCGCCGGCACCTACGAGTCCCCCGGCGACCTCTACACCGAGCCGGACGGCCGCCGCTACAAGGAGAGCTTCGGCATGGCCTCGGCCCGGGCGGTCAGCGCGCGTACCGCCGAGGACAGCGCCTTCGACCGGGCCCGCAAGGCGGTCTTCGAGGAGGGCATCTCCTCGGCGCGGATGTACCTGGACCCGGCCCGGCCCGGCGTCGAGGACCTGATCGACGAGATCATCGCCGGGGTGCGCAGCGCCTTCACCTACGCGGGCGCCCGCAACCTGGACGAGTTCCACGAGCGCGCGCTGGTCGGCGTCCAGAGCACCGCCGGCTACACCGAGGGAATGCCCCTGCCCACCAGCTGGTGAGCGTCCGGGGGGTCGCGACCCCCGAATTGCGGCGGGTCGGGCTGTCCGGGCGACGGGACAGCCCGACCCGCCGCACATCGGGGCAGGCCGCGGTCACCCGAGGAGGCGGCGGATCACCGCGCGGGCGGCCCGTTCCGGGTCCCGGCCCGCGTCGCGCGGCAGGGCCCCGGCCAGCCAGAGCGTGGCGAAGCCGTGCACGATCGACCAGGCGGCCAGGGCCTCCCGGTCGGCCTCGGCGGTCGGCAGGACACCGCGCAGTACGGCGCCGGCCCGGTCGCGGGCCGCGGCCACCTCGGGGGCGTCGCCGCGGTAGAGGTCCGGCCGGAACATCACCTCGAAGTGCGCCCGGTGGTCGACGGCGAACCGGACGTACGCCACACCCACCTCCAGCAGGTCGTCACCGGCCCCGGTCAGTTCGTCGGCGAGGAGGTCGTACCCCTCGACGGCCAGCGCGATGAGCAGGCCGGCCTTGTCGCGGAAGTGGTGGGCCGGGGCGGCGTGGGACACCCCGGCACGCCGGGCCAGGTCCCGCAGGCTCAGCGCGGCCGGCCCGGACTCCTCGATGGCCTGGATTGCCACGTCGAGCAGGGCCCGCCGCAGGTCGCCGTGGTGGTAGCCGCGCGCCGTCATGGCGGGGAGCATAACTTGCCACCGACAAGATGAGCGCGGCGAGAAATTAGTTTGGCCCCTGACGATCCCGAAGCTAACGTCAGCGACGTGCATGACGAACCGCCGGCCCGCCTCCCGGACCCGCTGCGTAACGCGCCGCTGGGGCGGCTGGTCGCGGTCGCCGGTCACCTGGTCGACCAGCGCTGGGGCCGCTACCTGTCCGAACGCCACGGCCTCACGCCCGCCGGGATGCGGGTGCTGTTCACGCTGGCCCGCACCGGCGAGACCACCCACCGGGCGGTGGCCGACCGCTGCTTCGTCCGGCCCGCCACCCTCACCGGGATCGTCGACACCCTGGAGCGCGACGGCTTCGTCGAGCGCCACCGCCAGGCCGCCGACCGCCGTACGGTGCAGCTCGCGCTGACCGGCAAGGGCCGCGAGCATGTGCAGGCGCTCTTCGACCTCATCCACAGCGACACCCCGCTGACCTCCGTCGACGCCGACCCGGCGAAGAAGGCGGTGATCCGCGAGTTCCGACCGAGTTGATTGTGACCATGTCCGACGGGGAGGACGCGAGGTTGAACCCGGCAGACCAGGAACCCGACGAGGCGAGACCGGGAGGCCGCCCGTGCTGATCCGCCTACTGCGCCGCCACCTGCGCCCCTACCGCCGGCCACTGGCCGGGGTGGTGCTGCTCCAGTTCGTCGGCACGATGGCCTCGCTCTATCTGCCGAGCCTCAACGCCGACATCATCGACCGGGGTGTGGCCCGGGGCGACACCGACTACATCATGCGTACGGGTGGCTGGATGCTGCTGGTCAGCCTGGTCCAGATCGCCTGCTCGGTGGCCGCCGTCTACCTCGGCGCGCGGACCGCGGCGGGCTTCGGCCGGGACACCCGGGCCGCCCTCTTCTCCCAGGTCAACAGCTTCTCCGCCCGGGAGGTGACCCGGTTCGGCGCGCCCTCGCTGATCACCCGCAACACCAACGACGTGCAACAGGTGCAGATGCTCGTGCTGATGAGCTGCACCATGCTGGTGGCCGCCCCGATCATGGGCATCGGCGGCATCGTGATGGCGTTGCAGGAGGACGTCGGGCTCTCCTGGCTGATGCTGGTCAGCGTGCCGGTGCTGGCGGTCGCGCTGGGCCTGGTCGTCCGGCGGATGGTGCCGGGCTTCCGGGAGATGCAGACCCGGATCGACACGGTCAACCGGGTGCTGCGCGAGCAGATCACCGGCATCCGGGTGATCCGGGCGTTCGTCCGCGAGCCGTACGAGACGGACCGGTTCGGCGCCGCCAACGCGGACCTCACCGCGACAGCACTGCGGGTCGGCCGGCTCCAGGCGTTGATCTTCCCGGTGATCATGCTGGTGCTCAACGTCTCCAGCGTCGCGGTGCTCTGGTTCGGCGCGCAGCGGGTCGACGCGGGCCAGATGCAGATCGGCGCGCTGACCGCGTTCCTGCAGTACCTGACGCAGATCCTGATGGCCGTCATGATGGCCACCTTCATGCTGATGATGGTGCCGCGCGCGGCGGTGTGCGCCGAGCGGATCGTCGAGGTGCTGGACACCGAGTCGTCGGTGGTGCCGCCGGCCGATCCGATGATCGCGATGACCAGGCGCGCCGAGCTGGAGCTTCGCCGCGTCGCCTTCCAGTACCCCGGGGCGAGCGCACCGGTGCTGCACGACATCTCGTTCCGGGCGGGGCCGGGCCGGACCACCGCCATCATCGGGTCCACCGGCGCCGGCAAGACCACCCTGCTCACGCTCATACCCCGGCTGGTCGATCCGACCGCCGGCGCGGTGCTGGTCGACGGGGTGGACGTGCGGTTGCTGGACCCGAACGAGGTGTGGCGCCGGATCGGGCTGGTGCCGCAGCGGCCGTACCTGTTCAGCGGAACGGTCGCCAGCAACCTCCGGTACGGCAACCCGGACGCCACCGACGAGGAGCTGTGGCGGGCGCTGGAGATCGCCCAGGCGTGGGACTTCGTGGCCGAGATGCCGGGCGGGCTGGACGCCCCGATCGCCCAGGGCGGCACGAACGTCTCCGGCGGTCAGCGGCAACGGCTGGCGATCGCCCGGGCGCTGGTCCGCCAGCCGGAGATCTACCTCTTCGACGACTCGTTCTCGGCGCTGGACCTGGGCACCGACGCCCGGCTCCGGGCGGCGCTGCGACCGGTCACCGCCGACGCGGCGGTGGTGATCGTGGCCCAGCGGGTCTCCACCATCGTCGACGCCGACCAGATCATCGTGCTCGAGGACGGCGGCGTCGTCGGCACGGGACGACACGAGGAACTGCTGGAGAGCTGCCCGACGTACGCCGAGATCGTCGCGTCCCAGCAGACGGCGGAGGTGCCGGCGTGAGCCGGCCCGACGGGCGGCCTGCCCGAGCCGGTGGCGGCCGGGCGCCCGTACCCGGGCAGAAGGTCCCGGAGGCACGGACGCCGAAGCGGCTGCCCCCCGGCGGCCAACGCGGCGGTCCGCCGTGGATGGGCGCCGCGATGCCGGCCGAGAAGTCGATGAACTTCGGTCCGTCGGCCCGGCGCCTGCTCGGCCGGCTGCGGCCGCACCGGCTCCAGCTGGCCGCGGTGATCACGCTCGCCGTGGCGAGCATCGGGCTCAGCGTCATCGGGCCGATGCTCCTCGGCCACGCCACCGACCTGATCTTCAACGGGGTGGTCGGTCGGCAACTGCCCGCCGGGACCACCACGGAGCAGGCCGCGGCGGGGGCCCGGGCCGCCGGCAACGACAATTTCGCCGACATGCTCGCCCGGATGGACGTGGTGCCGGGCGCCGGCATCGACTTCGCCGCCCTCGGCCGGGTGCTCGTCCTGGCCCTGGCGCTCTACCTGGCAGCCAGTGTGCTGATCTGGTGGCAGGGGTGGCTGCTCAACGGGGTGGTGCAGCGGACGGTGCTGCGGCTGCGCGCCGAGGTGGAGGAGAAGCTCCACCGGCTGCCCCTGCCCTACTTCGACCGGCAGCCCCGGGGCGAGCTGCTCAGCCGGGTCACCAACGACATCGACAACATCTCGCAGACCCTGTCGCAGACGCTCAGCCAGCTGCTCACGTCGCTGCTGACCGTCGTCGGCGTGCTGGCCATGATGTTCTGGATCTCGCCGCTGCTGGCGCTGGTCGCGCTGGTCGCGGTGCCGCTGTCGGTGATCGTGACCCAGCGGATCGCCAAGCGGTCCCAGCGCAAGTTCATCGCCCAGTGGCGGCACACCGGCGAGCTGAACGGTCAGATCGAGGAGGCGTACACCGGCCACGAGCTGGTCAAAATCTTCGGTCGGCAGCGCGAGGTGGAAGCCGCCTTCCACGCGAAGAACGAGGAGCTGTTCCGAGCCAGCTTCGGGGCCCAGTTCATCTCCGGGATCATCATGCCGGCGATGATGTTCGTCGGAAACCTCAGCTACGTCGCGATCGCCGTGGTCGGCGGGCTGCGGGTGGCCTCCGGGACGATGAGCCTCGGCGACGTGCAGGCGTTCATCCAGTACTCGCGGCAGTTCACCCAGCCGCTCACCCAGATCGCCTCGATGGCGAACCTGCTCCAGTCCGGGGTGGCCTCCGCCGAGCGGGTCTTCGCGGTGCTCGACGCCGAGGAGCAGAGCCGGCACAGGGTGGCACCGGCCCGGGTCACCGGCAGGGTCGAGTTCGCGCACGTCTGTTTCCGGTACGACCCGGAGAAGCCGCTGATCGACGATCTGTCCCTGGTCGCCGAGCCGGGCCACACCGTGGCGATCGTCGGCCCGACCGGCGCCGGCAAGACCACCCTGGTCAACCTGATCATGCGCTTCTACGAGCTGGACGCGGGCTGGATCACCCTCGACGGGGTGGACATCACCAGCATGCCCCGGGACGAGCTGCGCAGCCGGATCGGGATGGTGCTCCAGGACACCTGGCTCTTCGGCGGCACCATCCGGGACAACATCGCCTACGGCCGGCCGGACGCCACCGAGGAGGAGATCCTCGCCGCCGCCCGGGCCACCTTCGTGGACCGCTTCGTACGCAGCCTCCCCGACGGGTACGACACCGTCATCGACGAGGAGGGCAGCAACGTCAGCGCCGGCGAGAAGCAGCTCATCACGATCGCCCGGGCGTTCCTGGCCGAGCCGTCGCTGCTGATCCTGGACGAGGCCACCAGCTCGGTGGACACCCGCACGGAGGTGCTGCTCCAGCGGGCGATGGCGGCGCTCCGCTCGGACCGGACCAGCTTCGTCATCGCGCACCGGCTCTCCACCATCCGGGACGCCGACCTGATCCTGATGATGGAGCACGGCCGGATCGTCGAGCAGGGCACCCACGAGCAGCTGGTCGCCGCGAAGGGGGCGTACCACCGGCTCTACCGGTCGCAGTTCACCGGCGCGCTGGTGGACGACGAGGACGACGGGGCGGCCCCCCGGACCCCGTCGGTCCAGGGGGCGCTCTCCTCATGACCGGCTCAGGCGGCGGGCGGCAGCAGGTCGGCCGAGCGGGCGGCGACCACCGCCCCGACCAGCCCCAGCGCGTCCGCGACCGGCATCGGGTCCAACCCCCGGCCGTCGCGCAGGCGCAGCGAGACCGACCCGTCGGCCGCCTCCCGGGCGCCCACCACCCCGACGTACGGCACCCGGCGGTGGGCGGCGTCGCGGATCCGGGCGCCCAGCGAGCCGCCGGCGTCGACCTCGGCCCGCAGCCCGGCGGCGACCGCCCGGCGGGCGAGTCCGGCCGCCACCTCCGCCTGCCCGGCGTCGACCGGCAGGAGCACCAGCTGCACCGGGGCGTACCAGGGCGGGAAGGCGCCCTGGTGCACCTCGATCAGGTAGGCGAAGAGCCGCTCCATGCTGCCGATGAGGCTGCGGTGCACCATCACCGGCCGCCGCCGGGCGCCGGACGCGTCGGTGTACGACAGGTCGAACCGCTCCGGCTTGTCGAAGTCGAGCTGGACGGTGGAGAGGGTGGACTCCCGGCCGGCGGCGTCGACGATCTGAATGTCGATCTTCGGGCCGTAGAAGGCGGCCTCGCCCGGGGCCTCGGTGAAGTCCACCCCGTCGAGCGCCGCGCGCAGCAGCTCCTCGGCCCGCGCCCACTGGGCGTCGTCGCCGACGTACTTCTCCCCCGGCCCGCGCAGCGACAGCCGGAACCCGGCCGGGCGGACGCCGAGCGCGGCGTGCGCCTCGCGGATCAGCCGCAGGATCTCCCGCACCTCCTCGCCGACCTGGTCCAGCGCACAGAAGTTGTGCGCGTCGTTGAGCGAGATGGCGCGGACCCGGGACAGGCCGCCCAGCACGCCCGACCGCTCCGCCCGGTACATCCCGCCCAGCTCGGCGACGCGCAGCGGCAGCTCCCGGTAGGAGCGCCCACGGGCCCGGTAGACCAGCGCGTGGTGCGGGCAGAGCGCCGGGCGCAGCACGAACTCGTCGTCGGCGCTGAGCCGCAGCGGCGGGAACATGTCGTCGGCGAAGTAGCCGAGGTGCCCGGAGAGCTCGAACAGCTCCCGTTTGCCCAGGGGCGGGGAGTAGATGTGCTGGTAGCCGGCCCGGCGTTCCAGGTCGCGGACGTACTCCTCGACGGCGTGCCGGGCGGCGGCGCCCGCCGGCAGCCAGATCGGCAGCCCGGCGCCGGCGAGTGGGTCCGAGACGAACAGGTCCAGCTCGCGGCCGAGCCTGCGGTGGTCGATCATGTCGCTCTCCTCACGGGGTACGACCCGGGGGCGACCTGGTCCACGGACGCCGCGAGGCCCCGGGGCGGATCGCCCCGGGGCCTCGTCGACGGAAACGTCAGTGCGGCGCGCCGGGGCCTCCCGGCGTCGTGGTCACCACCGCGCTGCGCATGCGCCGACGGTACGGACCCGGCGCGGAGCGCGGCGAACGAATTTCCGACACCCGCCGCCGGCCGCTCGGACGGCCCTCGGGGCGGGGTGGGAGGAGGGGCGGGCCGCCGGCACGGGACCTGCCGGCGACCCGCGGCGGCCGGCTCGTCAGGAACGGGGGGCCCGACGCGCGTCCGGCCGCGCGCCGACAACGGTACGCCGACCGGCCCGAATTCGCCGTCCGCTACCCGCCTGGATCGGGCCGGCTCGACCCGTCACTCCGGGTGGGACCGGATCGTTGTGCCCAGGTGGCCCTGTCGTGTCCACCGTCACCACCGGCCGGGCCTGTCCCCGGTGACGGCGGCCACGCCGTCAGGCTCGGTGGACGTGATCGGCCCTGACCGGCGAGGTGGCAGCCGTGCCCGAACTTCTCACTGACGTCGCTTCGCCGACGTGGGCGTACCTGGTGCTGCTCGCGCTGCTGATCGCGGACGCGTTCGTCCCGGTCATCCCCACCCAGGTCGTCATGATCACCAGCGGCGCGCTGACCGTCTACGGCGGGCTGAGCCTGCCGCTGACCATCGGCGTCGGGGCGCTCGGCGTCTTCGCCGGCGACCTGGCCTGCTACCTGCTGGGCCGCAGTGCCCCGGACCGCCGCGTCCCCCGGCACGCCGAGCCGGGCCGGGCCCGGCGGATGGCCGGACGAGTCACCCGGGGACTGCGGCAGCCGGGGCCGCTGGTCATCCTGCTCTGCCGGTTCGTGCCCGGCGGCCGGATGGCAGCGTGCTTCTCCGCCGGCCGCAGCCGGTACCCCTACCGGCTCTTCCTGTTCTACGAGGGCGCCGCGGCGACCGGCTGGGCGGCCTACGGCGCGCTGGTCGGCCACCTCGGCGGCACGGCGCTGACCGAGTCGGCCTGGCGGCTGGTGCTGATCGCGGCAGCGGCGGCGGTCGGGTTCGCCGCGGCGGGCTGGGCGATGACCGTGGTCGGCGCCCGGACCCGGGGCGAGGTACCCGTCGACTGACGGGCCGCTCCGCTCGATGCGGGCGAGGTGCCCGCCCACACAGCGCCGGTCCCGGCACCGGGCGATGCTCCTTTCGACGCTACCGAACTGATGCCGTCAATGGATCGCCGCAGCCTGAGTCGTTCGTGTCATCAGCTCTGTAGCGCCGGAAGGAGGGCCGCCTCACGGAGGGCCGTCGTCGCACGGCCAACGCAACTAGGGGCGCACCCCGGGCGCGATCTCGGTGGGCGTCCCCGATTCGCTTCGGGTGGGTCCGGCGACAGGCTGGCGGCATGCCTGCGACCCGGAAGCACGCCCTGGTGGCCCTCGGCGCGCTCGCCCTGGCGGCGCTGCTCACCGTGATCGGCCACCTGGAGGTGAACGACGACCTGGACCCGTGGTCGTTGACCGTCAGCGACTTCGCCGTCGCCGACCGGGGCGGCGTCATCGACGCCGCCATGGTGGTGCTCGCCGCCGCCACCGCCGTCCTGCTTCCCGCCCTGCGCCGGCTGGCTCAGCGTCCGACCGGCGGCGGCACGGCGGGTCGGGGTGCGCGCCTGCTGCTGGCCGCCTGGGCGGTTGGGCTGCTGGCCGCGGCGATCGTGCCGACCAACGAGCCGGGCCTGCCCATGGAGACCGCCGCTCACCTGCACCGGTACGCCTCGGTGGCCGCCTTCCTGGCCCTGCCGACGGGCGGCTGGCTGCTCGCCCGGCACCTGCCCGGAGCGACGGCGGGCCGGTGGGTACGCGGGCTGGCCCTGGCCAGCCTGGCCCTCGCGGCGGCGATGGCCTGGTCGGCCCATCCCGGCGACCGGATGCTGATCGGCCTCGCCGAGCGACTGCTCATCCTCGCCGAGGTGGGCCTGCTCGCCGTCGTCGCGGCCGCCCTGACTCGGTCCGGTGCAGCGCCCGCACCACTGCGGGGCCCCTCCGCGGTTGACCTCAACCGGACTTCAGCTCCTAGCGTCGGTGGGTGACGCCGACGGCCGGCGTAGCGGGACCGGAAGGAGCGGCGATGATCCTGGTGACGGGGGCGACCGGCACGGTCGGCCGAGAGGTGGTGTCGGTCCTGCGAGCCCGGGGGGAGCCGGTCCGAGCGGTGACACGCGACCCGACGGCCGCCAGGCTGCCCGCCGACGTGGAGGCGGTGCGAGCCGACCTCGCCGATCCGCCGTCGCTCGCGCCGCACCTGGCCGACGTCGACGCGGTGTTCCTGGTCTGGCCGTTCACCGACCCGGCGGTGGCCCGGAAGCACGCCCCCGAGGTGGCTCGGCTGATCGCGGCGCGGGTCCCCCGGATCGTCTACCTCTCCGCGCCGGGCGCCGACCAGCAGGAGTCGTCCTGGGCGGTCGTGGAGCGGGCCGTCGAGGCGTCCGGGGCGGGGTGGACCTTCCTGCGCCCGGTCGGTTTCGCCGCCAACACGCTCATGTGGGCGGACCAGATCCGGGCCGGCGACGTGGTGCGCTGGCCGTACGGGGAGGCGGCCAGGTCACTGGTGCACGAGCGGGACCTCGCCGAGGTGGCCGTCGCGGCGCTGACCTCGGACGGGCACCTGGGCGCCCGGTACCTGCTCAGCGGGCCGGCGGCCCTGACCCAGCGGGAGCAGGCACGCCGCATCGGCCGGGCGATCGGGCGGAACCTGCACTGGGCGGAGATGCCCGTCGACGAGGCCCGGGAGATGTTGACGGCGGCGTTCGGCGACGCCGAGTTCGCCGAGCTGGCGTTGCGCGGCTGGGCCGCCTTCGTCGATCACCCCGAACCCGTCACCGACACGGTCGAGCGGATCACCGGCCACCCGGCCCGCCCGTACGCCGAATGGGCCGCGGACCACGCCCCCGCCTTCCGCTGACCGGCCGCCGCCGGACCGGCCTGCTCGCCGGCCCGGCGGACGCGGGGGTCACTCCAGCTCGTGGAGCATGAGCTGGCGGGCCGCCTCGGTGATCGAACCGGACAGCGACGGGTAGATCGTGATGGTCTGGGCCAGCTCGTTGACGGTGAGGTTGTTCTCCACCGCCATGGTGATCGGCAGGATCAGCTCGCTCGCCTTCGGCGCCACCACCACGCCGCCGACCACCTGGCCGCTGGCCGGGCGGCAGAACAGCTTCACGAAGCCGTCGGCCAGGTCGTCCATCTTCGCCCGGGCGTTGCCGGACAGCGGCAGCATCACCTGGCGGGCGGGCACCTTGCCGGCGTCCACCTCGTCCTGGGAGACGCCGACCGTGGCCAGCTCCGGGTCGGTGAAGACGTTCGCCGCCACCGTACGCAGCCGCAACGGCCGGACCGCCTCGCCGAGCGCGTGCCACATCGCGATCCGGCCCTGCATCGCCGCGACGCTGGCCAGCGGCAGCACCCCGGTGCAGTCACCGGCCGCGTAGATGCCGGGGACGTTGGTACGCGACACCCGGTCGACGGTGACGTAACCGCCCCGGGCCAGCTCGACGCCGTACTCGGCCAGGCCCAGGTCGGCGGTGTTGGGGATGGAGCCGACGGCGATCAACGCGTGCGAGCCGGAGACGACCCGGCCGTCGGAGAGCTGGACCTCCACGCCGTCATCGGTGCGGCGCACCGCGTCGGCCCGGGAGTTGTTGAGGATGCTCATGCCCCGGTTGCGGAAGACCCGCTCGATGGCCATCGCCGCGTCGGCGTCCTCGTGCGGCATGACCCGGTCCCGGCTGGAGACGAGGGTGACCTGGACGCCCATCGCCAGGTAGGCGCTGGCGAACTCGGCGCCGGTGACGCCGGAGCCGACCACGATCAGGTGCTCGGGCAGCTCCGGCAGGTCGTACACCTGCCGCCAGGTCAGGATCCGCTCGCCGTCGGGCAGCGCGGTGGGCAGTTGGCGCGGGGTGGCGCCGGTGGCGACCAGGACGGTCGACGCGGCGATCGACTGCTCCTCGCCACCGTCGGCCGGGGTGACGATCACCCGGTGGGTGTGACCGAGCGTGTCCTCGCCCAGCCGGGCGGTCCCGGCGACGAAGGTCACGCCGGCCTTGACCAGCTTGGCGTGGATGTCGTCGGACTGGGCCAGGGCGAGCCGCTTCACCCGCTCGTGGACCGCGCGGGCGTCGACCGTCACCGCCTCCAGCCCGTCGGAGTGCACCCCGAACTCCTCGGTGTCCCGGTAGCCGGTGACCACCTGTGAGCTGGCGATGAACGTCTTCGACGGGACGCAGTCGGAGAGCACGCAGGCGCCGCCGGCCCCCTCGGCCTCCACCACGGTGACGTCGGCGTCCAGCTGCGCGGCGACCAGCGCCGCCTCATAGCCGGCCGGCCCCCCGCCGATGATCACGATCCGGCTCACAGCGCTCGCCCCTCGTCGTTGTTCACAGTGACTTTCTTCTCCCGAACGCGTTCGACACGCACCGTCGTATTCTCCCCCACCCGTCCGCCGGGCTATCGTCATCGCCGTGCGTCACTACGCCGCCTACGGCTCAAACCTGGACCCCGCCCGGATGCGTGCCTACTGCCCGCATTCGCCGATGGTGGGCATCGGCTGGCTGGAGGGCTGGCGGCTGACCTTCGCGGGCGAGGACGTCATCGGCTGGGAGGGCTCCGTCAGCACCGTCGTGGAGTCCCCGGGCGACCGGGTCTTCGTGGCGCTGTACGACATCCACCCGTACGACGCCGCCCAGCTCGACGAGATCGAGGGCGTGACCGCCGGCACGTACCGCAAGCTGCACGTCCGCGTCTCGACCCTGGACGGCGACGTCACCGCCTGGATCTACGTCTTCGACGGGTACGAGGGCGGCCTGCCGACCTCGTGGTACCTGTCGGAGATCGCGAACGCCGCCGAGAAGGCGGGCGCGCCGGACGACTACGTCACCGAGCTGCGGTCCCGCCCCACCGGCACCGCGTCGGCGTAGCGCGTATCGCACCCCTCCAGTCTGCTCCGGGGACGACGGACCGTCACCGTCGACCCCGCCCGGCGTCGCCCATCACACACCGGCGGCGGGGACGATCCGCTCGTACATGTCGGTCCAGCGCTCCTCGCGCAGCCCCACCGAGCGGTAGAGGGTCACCGGGGCGGTCGGGTTGGTCAGGTCCACGCCCAGGCCGGCCGCGGCGCGGCCCTTGCCGGCGTAGCAGGTGAGGGCCCGCCACAGCAGCGCCGCGCCCACCCCGCGCCGCCGGTACGCGGGCAGCACGGAGAGCGTGCGGACCCAGCCCATGTCCTGTTCCAGCGCCTGGTCGGAGGATTGCAGGGCCCCCGCCGGCTCGCCGTCGACCTCGGCCACGAACCACTCGTCCCAGACCCGCCCGGATGCCGGGAGCTGCTCCCGCCAGCGGTCGAAGCCGACCGGCTCGTAGTCCGGGGTCTCCCGGAACGAGGTGTCGAAGATGCGGTGGAACAGGCGCAGGTCGGTTTCGTCGTCGGCGCGCAGCGGGCGGACGGTCACCCCGGGCGGGGGCGGCGGCTCGGCGGGCAGCCCGGCCAGCGACCGGCTCATCCGCACGTACCGCTTGACCAGGGTGAAGCCGGCCTCGGCCAGCTCCGCCGCCCAGCGGGTCTCCGGGGCGAAGGCGGTGGCCCGGGCGGTCAGCTCGGGCAGCCCGCGCTCGGCGGCCCGTTCGGCGGTCCGGTCGAGCATCCGGGCCAGCAGCGGGGCGCGCAGCGCCGCGCCGCGCTCCGGGTCGACGTAGACCTCGACGAAGTCACGGCCCACCCCGGTGGGATTGTCCACCGCCGTCCAGGCGACGACCGTCCCGTCGGGGTCGGTGACCAGCCAGGAGTCGCGGGCGGGGTCGAAGAAGGGGGCGGTCAGCGCGGCCCGGACGTCCTCGGCGTCGAAGTCCGGGTAGCCGACGGCGAAGGTGTCGGCGGCGTGCACCACGGCCAGGATCGCCGGGATGTCGTCGAGGGTGGGGCGGCGGGCGGTCCAGCCGGCGGGAAGCGTCACGGCGCGATCCTGGCAGGGCGGGCGGGTCCCGCGCCGCCGGTTTTTCGCGCCGCGTGATCCACCCCGCTGTGCGGCGTGTCGGGGTGTCCGGCCCGCACGACACCCCGACACGCCGCAAACGGGGGCGCTCACCCCCGTCAGCGCGGGGCGGCGCCGGCGAGCAGGGCCCGGGTGGCGGCGAGCAGTTCCACCAGTTCCGCGCCCTCCCCGGCACGCAGCGCCCGGAAGGCGGTGGAGGTCAGCCGGTCGGTCATCGCCTCGGCCCAGAGCCGCCGCCGCACCAGCGGGCCCACCGGCGGGTACGGCGGCGACCAGCCGCAGGCCGACGCCCCGGCCTCCCCCTCCGGCCCGGCGAGCACCGCCTCCAGCGGGGTCATCCCGCCCGCCCGCACCGCCAGCAGGTACGCCCCGGTGAAGTGCTCGCGGAGCAGCAGCAGCGCCACCGCGGCGCGGGCCCCCGCCGCGTGCTGCGGCACCGGCATGGCGCGCCACGCGGCGAAGAGCGGCATCCCGGTGGCGTCCGCCGCGGCGACCACCCGCTCCAGCAGCGCGGCCAGCCGGGGCATCCCGGGCAGGTCGTCCAGGTGCTGGGCGCCCCAGCGGCAGCACTCGGCGAGGTTGACGGTCGCCACCTCCAGCGGACGGACCACCCGGGCGGCGGCGTCCCAGCCCTCGGCGACCGCCTCCGGGGCGATGAAGCCGAGCGCGGCGGCGACGGTCTCCGCACGGACGTCGCCGAGCGCACCGGCCCGTCCGGTGATGTAGAAGGCCCAGCCGGAGATGCCCAGCAGCCGGGCCCGGCGCAGGGTCCCCGGGCAGCGGCTGAACAGGTCGCCCAGTTCGAGCACGGCAGGCTTGCTGGCGGCGGCCACCTGTTCCGGCGTCATCCCGACCACCCACTGCACGCATCCATCGCGCTCAGTGTGCCTCGCCGTCGCCCCCGGCGACATCCTCCTCTTCGGCGTCCAGCGCCTCGATCGCCGCCTCCACCTCGCCGGCGCGGCGGCGCGCGGCGGTGAGCGAGCGTTCGGCGCCCCGGCGCGCCAGTCTGGACCGGCTCAGCTCCTGCTCGGCGGCGGCCCGGCGGCGCTCCAGTTCGGCCAGTTCCGCCTCGATCTCGTCGAGCGCGGCGACGCCGTCCCGCTCGGCCGCCGTCGCGCCGTCGAGCTCCTTCTCGGCCCGCCCCAGCTCGGTACGCGCCGACGCCAGCTCCCGTTCCAGCGCCCGGCGTCGTTTCTCGCGCTCGGCCCGGGCGGCACGCTCCGCCGCCCGCTCGTCGCGCGCCCTGCGCTCCCCGGCCCGCTCCGCCGCCCGGTCGGGTGCCCGCGGGGGCTCCTCGGCCCCACCGGTGACCAGTCGCAGCTGGGGCCGGGGCACCTCGCCGAAGCCGGCGTAGTGGACCGCGCGCAGCAGGGTGCCCGCGCGGACCTGCTCGGCCACCTCGGCGTCGGCGAGCGCCGCGTTGAGGGTGGCCTCCACCTCGCCCAGCGGCAGCTTCCCGCCCGACGGGGCATCCGGCGTCCGGGCCGCGATCCGGCGCACCTCCGCGACCAGCGCGGCGACGACCGCGCGCCGCTGGGCGGAGAGCTCACGCAGCTTCGGTCCCTTCAGGTCACGCTGGGCGGTGCGCAGCGCCTCGGCGAGCTGGGCCAGGTCGGCGACCAGCTCGGGGCGTTCCAGGGCGAGCAGGTTGACCAGCCAGGCGGCCACGGTGGGCCGCTTCAGCCGGGCGATCTGGCGGGCACCGGCCGCGTCACCGGCCCGGCGGGCCTCGGCGACGGCGGCGTCCCGGGCGGCGACGAACTTCTCCGGGGGCGTGCGGTACAGCCGCTGGACCAGCTCGGAGGAAAGCGTGGGCACGGCTCAGACGTCGATCCGGCTGCCCGGTTCCAGCCGCTGGTAGTCCGTCCCGGACAGGGCCGTGTACTGCCGGTCGACCACGGCGAGCCCGTTGTCGTTGAGGTAACCGTCGTGCAGGGCGTACGCGCGGCGCGGCGCGACCGCCCGGATGAAGTCGAGCACCTCGGAGAACTTCGACCAGGGCGCGTGGATCGGCGCGAAGAGGGTGTCCACCTGGACGTCGTCCGGCACGAACAGCGCGTCTCCCGGGTGGTAGACGACGTCGTTGAACAGGTATCCGATGTTCTCCACGACCGGGATGTCGGGGTGGATGACGGCGTGCCGGCCACCGTGGGCGCGGACCGGCACGCCGGCGGCGGTGAAGGACTCCCCGGGGGTGACCACGGTCAGCACCTCCGCGGCGTCACCCAGGACGCCGGCGAGCGAGGCCGGGCCGTGGACGGTGAACGGGCGGCGGTCCAGCGCCCGGGTCAGCGCCTCCACGTCCACGTGGTCCGGGTGCTCGTGGGTGATCAGCACCGCGTCCACCCCGTCCAACGCCGCCGGCTCGCTGACCACGCCGGGGTCGACGACGAGCACCCCGCCGTCGTGCTGCAGCCGTAGGCAGGAGTGGGAGTACTTGGTGAGCTGCATACGTGACTCCTCGATTATCGAATCGTGACGTCCTCAGCGCAGTCTGCCGGAACCGGCGCGGTGTCGCGTCGCGTCCGAGCTATCGCCTCGGGAACGGGGCAGCCAGAGGACGGAGCGGGGATGGACGGACAGACGACACGACGCCGGGGCAGGGCCCTGGCGGCGCTGGGGCTGGCGGCTCTGCTGCTGGCCGGTTGCGGAGCGGCGGACCGCTCGAGCTCGACGAGCGAGGACTCGGCGGCCGAGGCCCCGGCCGGCGGGGCGCCGCCGGGTGGTGCGGGCCAGCCGGGCAAGGCCGGCGCGGGCGCGCCGGACCTGCGGGTGGACCAGCGGTCGATCATCTACACCGGAACCATGCGGGTGCAGGTGGACGACGTGGAGGACGCCGCCCGCCGGGCGGTCGCCGCGGTGGTCGCGGCCGGCGGGTTCGTCGGGGGCGACAACCGGCGCAGCGTGGCCGCCGACGCCGAGGCCGAGCTGGAGCTGCGGGTGCCGGCGGCGAAGTTCACCGCGCTCATCGACGAGCTGGCGACGTACGGCCGGCAGCAGCGCCGGGAGGTCCGGACCCAGGACGTCACCGAGGAGACCGTCGACCTGGACGCCCGGATCGCCACCCAGCGGGCCAGAGTGGAGAGTGCCCGAAAGCTGCTCGCCCGCGCCACCTCGGTCAGCGAACTGGTGTCGCTGGAGGACGAGGTCGGCAAGCGCGAGGCCGACCTGGCGTCGCTGGAGGCGAAGAAGCGCCGGCTGGCCGACCTGACCTCGCTCTCCACCATCACGGTGAGCTTCGTCGGCAAGGACGCCTCCACCGCCGAGGAGGAGACCGAGACCGGCTTCATGGTCGGGTTGCGCGGCGGCTGGAAGGTCTTCCTGGCCTCGATGACCATCCTGCTGACCGTGCTGGGGGCGGTGCTGCCCTGGCTGCTGACGCTCGGCGTACCCCTGGTGGTGGTCCTGGCGGTGCTGCGCCGGCGGCGTCGGCAGCGGCCCGCACCACCGGCACCGCCCACCACGCCGGCCGGCACGCCGCGCCCGCCGGCGCCTACCGCGCCGCCGCCAGTGCCCGCAGCGCGGTCTGGACCATGAGGCGCACCCCGGCGGGGATGGCCCGCTCGTCGACGTCGAACGACGCCCGGTGCAGGTCCACATTGGGCCCGGACCGGCCGACGCCGAGGCGGGCCAGCGCGCCGGGCACGTACTCCAGGTACCAGGAGAAGTCCTCGCCGCCCATGCTCTGCGGCGTCTCGGCGATCCCCTCGGGGCCGAGCGCCGCGGCGGTGGCGGCGGTGAGGACCCCGATGGCGCGGGCGTCGTTGCTCACCGGCGGGCGACCGCGCAGGTATTCCAAGTCGACCGTGGCGCCGGTGGGCGCGATGACGTCCCGGACCACCTGAGCAACGATCTTGGGAGCCAGCTCCCAGGTGTCGCGGTCCATCACCCGCAGGGTGCCCGAGGCGCTCGCCTCCGACGGGATGACGTTGTACCGGGTGCCGGCCGAGGCGTGGCCGAACACCAGCAGCAGCCCGCTGTTGGCCGGCACCCGCCGGCTCACCAGGGCCGGCACCTCGGTGACCAGCCGGCCCAGCGCGTCGACCAGGTCGACGGTCAGGTGCGGGCGGGCGGTGTGCCCGCCCGGGCCGGTGAGCCGGACGGTGACGTTGTCGGCGGCGGCGGTGATCGGGCCGACCCGCAGGCCGACCTTGCCCACCGGCAGGTTGGGGTCGCAGTGCACGGCGAAGATCTGGACCACGTCCTCCAGGCCGCCGGCCTCGATGACCTCCAGCGAACCGCAGGGCAGGATCTCCTCGGCCGGCTGGAAGATCAGCCGGACCCGGCCGTCGAGCTGGCCGGCGTCGGCGAGCTGGGCCAGCAGCATGCCGACGCCGAGCATCACCGTGGTGTGCACGTCGTGGCCGCAGGCGTGACAGACGCCCTCCACCGTCGACCGGTACGACACGTCCTTGACGTCGGTCAGCGGCAGCGCGTCGATGTCGGCGCGGAGCGCGATGACCGGGCCGTCGGGACGGCCGTCGATGTCGCAGATGACCCCGTTGCCCTTGGGCAGCATTCGCGGCTGCAGGCCCGCCAGGGACAGTTCCCGCGCGATCAGCGCCGCCGTTTCGAACTCCTCGCCGGAGAGCTCCGGGTGGGAGTGGATGTGGCGACGGGTGGCGATGAGGCCGGGTACCCGCAGGGCGAGCAGATGGTCGAGCTCGAAGGGCAGCGGCTGGGACCCGGATGGCGCCTCCGGCCAGGACGACGCCAGCTGGCTGCCGTTCGGCAGCGTCAACGCACTCGTCACGTCGAATTCTCGATCACTAGGAATGGATGGGTCGTCGGGGAGGACAGC
Organism: Micromonospora sp. URMC 105; assembly: GCF_051386295.1. Taxonomy (NCBI): domain Bacteria; kingdom Bacillati; phylum Actinomycetota; class Actinomycetes; order Micromonosporales; family Micromonosporaceae; genus Micromonospora; species Micromonospora sp. URMC 105. The sequence goes on from NZ_JBPQTL010000022.1 coordinate 44,631, forward strand.
AGACAGCCTAGACCTCCGGCGGTGACTCTGCGCAACCTCGTTACGGTAATGATCGGACCGCACAGCGTCACGTAAGCCCTGGTGAGAGGGCTCGAATATTGGCGGGACAGCAGGTAGATCGCGTTCGGACGCCGTCATCTGCCCCACACCTCCTACAACGCGTAACCGATTCGGCGGTCGCGAAATCGGCGTCGATCCGGGGCCGTCGTTCCGAATTGTCGCATTAGTCGCCGCAATTAACTGCCGCTCGGACAATTAACCGACGACAGTCGGCGACCAGGCGACTCCCGACGGTGACACGGTCGTCCCGCGCGCGGCCGGACACGCTGTCCGTCCCGATCACCCGTCCGGGTACCCAGGAACCCTCGCGGCACACGCCCCGCCCGGCGGGCCACGCTGCCCGGGCGCTCACGGGAGCCTTGAGGAGCTCCGTGCCGCACCGGGAACCTGCACCGACCGTAGCTCCGCCGGGGCACCCCTGACGACCCCTGTCGACCCCGACGCGCGACGACGGCGGCCTCCGCCGGCACCCGGAGGCACCGGCGGAGGCCGCCGTTCACGCGCTGATCAGAAGCGATCGCTGGGCCGGTACGTCCCCCAGACCTGGCGCAGCGTCCCGCAGACCTCGCCGACCGTGGCCCGGGCCCGCAGCGCCTCCTTCATCGGATAGAGCACGTTCTCGGTGCCCTCGGCCGCGGCGCGCAGCTCCGCCAGCGCCCGCTCGACCGCGTCGTTGTCCCGCTCGGCGCGCAGCTTCGCCAGCCGGGACGCCTGGGCCGCCTCGATCGCCGGGTCCACCCGCAGCGGCTCGTACGGCTCCTCCTCGTCGACCGTGAACCGGTTGAGCCCGACCACCACCCGCTCGCCCGAGTCGATCTCCTGGGCGATGCGGTACGCGGACTGCTCGATCTCCCGCTTCTGGAAGCCGGCCTCGATGGCGTCCACCGCCGAGCCGTGGTCGGCCACCCGCTCCATCAGCTCGACCGCCGCCGCCTCGATCTCGGCGGTCATCGCCTCCACCACGTACGACCCGGCGAACGGGTCCACGGTGGCCGTCAGGTCCGTCTCGTACGCCAGCACCTGCTGGGTACGCAGCGCCAGCCGGGCCGCCTTCTCGGTGGGCAGCGCGATCGCCTCGTCGAAGCTGTTGGTGTGCAGCGACTGGGTGCCGCCGAGCACCGCGCCCAGCCCCTGCACCGCCACCCGGACCAGGTTGACCTCCGGCTGCTGGGCGGTGAGCTGCACGCCCGCGGTCTGGGTGTGGAAGCGCAGCATCATCGACTTCGGATCCTTCGCGCCGAAGTCGTCGCGCATCAGCCGGGCCCAGATCCGCCGGGCGGCGCGGAACTTCGCCACCTCCTCCAGCAGAGTGGTCCGGGCGACGAAGAAGAACGACAGCCGGGGCGCGAAATCGTCCACGGCCAGCCCCGCCTCCAGCGCGGCACGGACGTACTCGACGCCGTTGGCCAGGGTGAACGCGATCTCCTGCGCGGGCGTCGCGCCGGCCTCGGCCATGTGGTAGCCGGAGATGGAGATGGTGTTCCACTTCGGCACCTCCTTGCGGCAGTAGCCGAACGTGTCGGCCACCAGCCGCAGCGAGGGCTTCGGCGGGAAGATGTACGTCCCCCGGGCGATGTACTCCTTGAGGATGTCGTTCTGGATGGTGCCGTTGAGCGCGGAGCCGGCCACCCCGGACTCCTCGGCGACGAGCTGGTAGAGCAGCAGCAGCACCGAACCCGGCGCGTTGATGGTCATCGAGGTGGAGACCTTGTCCAGCGGGATGCCGTCGAAGAGCATCCGCATGTCCTCGATCGAGTCGATGGCCACCCCGACCTTGCCGACCTCGCCGTGCGCGATCGGGTCGTCGGAGTCGTAGCCCATCTGGGTCGGCAGGTCGAAGGCGACCGAGAGGCCCATCGTCCCGGCCCGCAGCAGCTGGTGGTAGCGCGCGTTGGACTCGGTGGCGGTGCCGAAGCCGGCGTACTGCCGCATGGTCCAGGGGCGGGAGGTGTACATGGTGGGGTAGACCCCCCGGGTGTACGGGAACTCCCCCGGGCCGCCCAGCCGGGTCTCCAGCTCCTCGGGCAGGTCGGCCGCCGTGTAGACGCCCTTGATCGGGAAACCGGACTCGCTGGACCGCCGTTCGCTCATCACCGGATGGTAGGACGCGCGACGGCGTCGAGGGGTGAGGGATACCGCACACCCCGAGCCCACGACAGGTGAACGGGCGGGCACGTACCGTCCGGTAGGTAAAGGCGCGCCGCGTCGGGTTTCGCATCGGGCGTCGGAACCAGCAAGATAGGGGGGTTGTGTCCCAGCCCCCTCGATTTCCCCCGGTGGCTCTTCTGTGACTCAGATCCCGACGTGGAGCGGCGGACCAGTCAGTCCCTCCAACGGACGCGCGGCACCCGGCACCATCATCGGTGGTCGCTACTCGCTGCGCTCCGCGGTGGGCAACGGCGGCATGGGCACGGTCTGGCGTGCCACCGACACGTTGCTGCGGCGCGACGTGGCGGTCAAGGAGGTCGTCCTGCCCCCGGGGCTGGCCCCCAGCGACCGCGACGCCATGTACGAACGCACCCTGCGCGAGGCCCGCGCCGCCGCGGCCATCCAGCACCCGGCGGTGGTCCAGGTGTACGACGTGGTCACCGAGGGTGGCCGGCCGTGGATCGTGATGGAGCTGCTGGACGCGCGCAGCCTCGCCGACATGGTGATCGAGGACGGGCCGGTCGCGCCCCGCGCGGTCGCCAAGATCGGCATCGCGCTGCTCGGCGCGCTGGAGGTGGCGCACGCCAACGGTGTGCTGCACCGCGACGTCAAGCCGGCCAACGTGCTGATCTGCACCGACGGCCGCTGCGTGCTGACCGACTTCGGGGTAGCCCGGATGCCCACCGACGTCCAGCTCACCACCCCCGGGATGGTGCTCGGCTCGCCGCACTTCATCTCCCCCGAGCGGGCCATGGGCCAGGAGTTCGGCCCGCCGAGCGACCTGTTCTCCCTCGGCGTGACGCTCTACACCGCGGTGGAGGGCCGGCCCCCGTTCGACAAGGGCGACCCGATCGAGACCATGCACGCCGTGGTCGAGGACCCGCCGGCCACGCCGCAGCGCAGCGGGCCGCTGACCCGGGTGCTGATGGGCCTGCTGGAGAAGGACCCGGCCCGCCGCCTGGACGTGCACACCGCCCGGGCGATGCTCCGCGAACTGCTCGCCGGGCCGCTGACCAGCACCGCCACCGCGGTCAACTCGGTCACCGACCCGTACGCGGTGGTGCCGGTGCAGCGCCCGTCCGCGCCGCCTCCGGCGGCCGAGCCGGAGCCGAAGCCCAGCGGGCAGATCGGCGGCCGGGCCATGCTGGCTCCCGGTGAGTCGCTGACCGACCGGCTGGCCGCGCTGCGCCGGGGCGAGCGGCCCAAGCAGGTCACGCCCGCCGCCGGGCTCGACGACACCAGCGCGGACGCGCTGGCCGGCCCGCTGCACACCCCGACCAGCGCGATGCCCTCGGCGGGCCGCCCGCCGGCCGGCACGACGTACGGCGGGGCGCCCGAGGCCACCCAGCGGATCAGCACCGGCCACCCGGACGCCACCCAGCGCATCGGCGGCGGCTCGGACGCCACCCAGCGCATCGGCGGCGGGCGCTCCGACACGACCCAGCGCATCGGCGGCCACCCGGACGCGACCCAGCCGGTCTACGGCGGCGCGCCGGAGGCCACCCAGCCGGTCTACGGCGGCGGCCAGTGGTCGGTGCCGGGCACCGGCCAGTCGTGGACCTCACCGGCCACCGCGCCGGCCGGGGCCACCGGCGGCGGCGCGCTCGGCAGGGTCAAGGGCACCGGCGGCAAGCTGGTCGCCACCGTGCAGGGCTGGCCGCGCAAGCTCCAGCTCGCCGCGGCCGGCGGCCTGGCGGTGGTGCTGCTGATCGCCATGGTCACGCTGTTCAGCGGCGGCGACCCGGAGGGCACCGCGCCGCCGCAGGTCCAGCCGAGCGCGCCGGCGGCCGGCGGCGAGCTGCCCGAGATGCAGGAGCACAACGCCAGGGGCGTGCGGGTAATGGTGCCCAAGGGCTGGGAGAAGGCGACCGGCGGTTCCTACGTCGACTACGTCGATCCGCAGGACGAGGGACGCAAGGTCCGCATCCTCGCCGAGAAGTGGAAGGGCACCCCCACCCGGTGGGCGGAGACTGCCCAGAACTTTCTGCGCACCAAGAGCACGAGCTGCGGTGACCCGTACGAGCAGGTCGCCATGGATGAGCAACCGACCGCCGGCAAGCCGGGCGTCCAGTTCGAGTACACCTGCGGCGCCGGTGAGGGCAAGCGGCACGGCGTGTGGCGGGGCGTGCTCAGCGACGGGAAGATGTACTCGTTCTACCTCTCCTCCACCGACGCCAAGTTCGCCGAGAGCAAGCCGATCTTCGACGAGATGGTGAAGTCGTTCCAGCTCACGGCGGCCAGCTGAGACGAGGCCGCCGGGGTGTGGTGATCCGCCGCCGTGCTATCCATAGGCAATGGCGGCGGAAACCACTGACCTTGACGACATTCGCGACCAGGCCCGGCGTTGGCTCGACGACGATCCCGACCCGGCCAGCCGTGACGAGCTCCGAGCGTTGCTCGACCGGCTGCCGGAGAGCGCGCCGGAGCTGGCCGACCGGTTCGCCGGGCCGCTGACCTTCGGCACCGCCGGGCTGCGCGGCCCGCTGCGCGCCGGTCCGAACGGCATGAACCTCGCCGTGGTCACCCAGGCCGCGGCCGGGCTGGTCGGCTGGCTCGCCGCCCAGGGCGGCGAGGGCCCGCTGGTGATCGGGTACGACGCCCGGCACGGTTCCCGCGAGTTCGCCGAGCGCACCGCCCAGGTGGCCACCGGCGCGGGCCGGCCCGCGCTGCTGCTGCCCCGGCCGCTGCCCACCCCGGTGCTGGCGTACGCGGTCCGGCACCTCGGCGCGGTCGCCGGGGTGATGGTCACCGCCAGCCACAACCCGCCGCAGGACAACGGCTACAAGGTCTACCTGGGCGCCCAGCTCGGTGGGGCGCTCGGGGCGGGGGCGCAGATCGTGCCGCCGGCCGACGCGGGGATCGAGGCGGCCATCCGGGCGGTCGGCCCGCTGGCCGGGGTGCCGATCGGCCCGGCCGGCCAGGCGCTCGGCGACGACCTGGTGGCGTCGTACGTCCAGCGGGCCGCCGCGGTGGTCACCCCGGACGGCCCGCGCGACCTGGCCGTGGCGTACACGCCGCTGCACGGGGTCGGCGCGGCGGTGCTGACCGCCGCCTTCGCCCGGGCCGGCTTCCCGGTGCCCGGTGTGGTGCCGGAGCAGGCCGAGCCGGACCCGGCCTTCCCGACCGTGCACTTCCCCAACCCGGAGGAGCCGGGCGCGGTGGACCGGCTGATCGCGCTCGCCGACTCGACCGGCGCCGACATCGCGATCGCCAACGACCCGGACGCGGACCGCTGCGCGGTGGTCGTCCGCGACGGCGGCACCGGCTGGCGGATGCTGCGCGGGGACGAGGTGGGCGCGCTGCTCGCCGACCACCTGATGCGGCGCGGCGTCACCGGCCTGTACGCCACCACGATCGTCTCGTCGTCGCTGCTGCGGGCCATGTGCGCGGCGCGGGGCCTGCCGTACGACGAGACGCTGACCGGGTTCAAGTGGATCGTGCGGGCCGGCGGCGGGGCGCAGCCGCTGGTGTTCGGGTACGAGGAGGCGCTGGGCTACTGCGTCGCCCCGGAGCACGTCCGCGACAAGGACGGCATCACCGCCGCGCTGATCGTCGCCGAGTTGGCCGCCGGCCTGAAGGCGCAGGGCCGGACGCTGACCGACCGGCTGGACGAGCTGGCCGCCGAGTTCGGCGTGCACCACACCGACCAGCTCTCGGTGCGGGTCGAGGACCTGCGGGAGATCGCCACCGCGATGGCGCGGATCCGGGCGGCCACCCCGACCACCCTGCTCGGCCAGCCGGTCGGCGAGGCGCAGGACCTGCGCCCCGCCTCCGACGTGGTGATCCTGCGGACCGGCACCGCCCGGGTGGTGATCCGCCCCTCCGGCACCGAGCCGAAGCTCAAGGCGTACCTGGAGGTGGTGGAGCCGGTCACCAACGGCGACGTCCCCACCGCCCGCACCCGCGCCCAGGCCGCGGTAACCGCCCTCCGCACCGAGATCGCCACCGCCCCCCCCGCCTCCCACCCTCCGCCTCGTTGATCAAGAGGTTTGCGTCAACCGGAAGCGCTCTCCTGACGCAAACCTCTTGATCAACTCGGTGGGGTGGGAGGGTCAGAGGCCGAGGGCGGTGGCGATCTCGGTGCGGAGGGCCTGGTCCACGGCCTGGGCCAGGGCGGCGACGACCAGGCCGACGGAGGGGCGGACGATCGAGTCGTCGAGGCTGACGTTGCCGGAGAAGCCGGCACCGCCGGCGATCTCCTCCAGGCGGCGGCGGGCGTCGACGGCCGCGTCGCCGGTCAGGCCGAGCGCCGGCTCCATCCGCAGCACCGCGACCAGGGTGGCCAGCGCGGCGGTCCGCTCGTCGCACACCTGGTCGCCGGCCAGCGCCTCGGCCAGCCGCCGCCGGGCGTCGTCCTCCGCCGAGGTGTCCGCCACCGGGTAGCGGTGCACCACGATGAAGCCCAGCTCGGTCTCCTCGACGTCGCGGACCACGCCCCGGGCGACCAGGTCACCGAGGATCTTGTCGCGCAGGCCGTGCCGCAGCCGCTGCACCCAGGAGGACGGGGTGTGCGGGGTGTCGGCGGCCATCCGGCCGAGCACCCCGTCGATGATCGGCTCGCCGACCGGCGCCGGGTCGGTGACGGTCAGGGACCCGTCGGCGTACGCGATGCGCCCGGCCAGGGCCAGCTCGACCAGGACGGCAGCGGCCATCCCCAGGTCGAGGCTGATCCGGGGCATGGTGGCCCGGCCCGTCTCGTCGTCGTACGCCAGCAGCAGCAGCTCTTCGGCGAGCGCAACACCAGTCATAGCCGCAGACGCTAGCGGGTGCCCGCACCGCCGCGCGCGTAACCGCGCCCCTGGGGGTGTCGAGTCGGCGAACGCCGCCGCGGCGGCGTCAGCCCACCGGCTGGCGCACCTGCGGGGCGCGGTCCCGGTTCACGAACCGCTCGGCGGCGCTGGGCCCGCCGAGCACCTTCCAGGCCAGGCAACCGAGCACCCCGCCGAGCGTGTTGGCGAGCAGGTCGTTGAGGTCCGCCAGGCGACCGCTGCTGACCAGGACGTTGCTGAGGAACTGCATCATCTCGACGACGCCGCTGACGGCCAGCGACACGAGGGCGACGTGCCGGACGCCGCGGACCCGGGTGACCAGGGGAAGCAGCACACCCAGCGGGACGAACATGATGATGTTGAGCACGAACGTCGTCGGGTCGATGGTGAGGACCGGGATGAAGTTCGCCTTCTCGTACCAGGGGCTCTGGTTGCCGTAGGCACCCAGCGCGATCTGCAACGGGAACAGCGTCACGGCCACCACGGCCAGCAGGTACCAGCACATCACCCACCAGGCGAGCAGCCGCCGGGCGGAGAACGCACCGCGGTGCCGGAGCACCAGCCACGCCCCGAGGGTGAGCACGACGGCCAACGGTGGCACCACGGCCAGGGCGGGAATCTCGTACAGCGCGCCGGACACGGCGTCTCCTAGCTTGCTCGGGATGGGTGGCACGACGAAGAGAACCGCCCCGCACGTCGCGGCGATCAGCCGGTGGCCGCCCACGGGCGGCCCACGGCCTAGAAGCGGGGCATTCCGCCGAACTGCCGGTCGCCGGCGTCGCCGAGGCCCGGCACGATGAACATGTTGTCGTTGAGCCCCTCGTCGATCGACGCGGTGACCAGGCGCAACGGCAGGCCGGACTGCTCCAGCCGGGCGATGCCGACCGGGGCGGCGAGCACGCAGAGCACGGTGATGTCGGTGCAGCCCCGGTCGGCGAGCAGCCGGCAGCAGTGCTCCAGCGAACCGCCGGTGGCCAGCATCGGGTCGAGCACCAGCACCGGCAGGCCGGCCAGGTCGCGGGGCAGCGACTCCATGTACGCGCGGGGCTCGTACGTCTCCTCGTCGCGGGCGAGGCCGACGAAGCCCATGGAGGATTCCGGCAGCAGGCCGAGCGCGGCGTCGGCCATGCCCAGACCGGCCCGCAGCACCGGCACCAGCAGCGGCGGGTTGGCCAGCCGGGTGCCCTCGGTGCCGGTGACCGGAGTCTGCACCGGGTACTTCTCGACCGGGAAGGTGCGCGCGGCCTCGTACACCAGCATGGTGGTGAGTTCGTGCAGCGCGGCCCGGAACGACGACGAGTCGGTGCGGGCGTCCCGCATGGCGGTCAGCCGGGACTGGGCGAGCGGGTGGTCAATGACGTGTACGTCCACGATCGCTCAACCTACCGGTCCGCCCGGCCCGGCACTGCGGGTGCGGGGCGACCAGCGACCCCGCTCACGTGCCCGAGCGCCGGCGGGGGCGGACGTGACCAAGATCACCACCTGCCCGGATGCGTAGTATTCGGGGCATGACGGCGACAACGACGTCGGCCCGGTCGGACCTCTCCGAGCTGGGACGATCCGAGACCGCTCTGCGGACCTTCCTGCACGGCCTGCCGGGCGTGGACCAGGTCGGCGCGGAGCAGCGGGCGGCACAGCTCGGCACCCGCTCCATCAAGACCACCGCCAAGGCCCAGGCGATCGACCTCGCCATCCGGATGGTCGACCTGACCACCCTGGAGGGCGCGGACACCCCCGGCAAGGTCCGGGCGCTCGCGGCCAAGGCGCTGCGCCCCGACCCGGCCGACCCGAGCTGCCCGCACGTCGGCGCGGTCTGCGTCTACCCGGCGATGGTCCCGTACGTGGCCGAGGTGCTGCGCGGATCCGGCGTGCACCTGGCCAGCGTGGCGACCGCCTTCCCCTCCGGCCAGGCGCCGCTGGAGATCAAGCTCGCCGACACCCGGGCCGCCGTCGAGGCCGGCGCCGACGAGATCGACATGGTGATCAACCGGGGCGCCTTCCTGGCCGGGCGGTACAAGGAGGTCTACGACGAGATCGTGGCCACCAAGTCCGCCTGCGGCGACGCCCACCTCAAGGTCATCCTGGAGACCGGCGAGCTGGCCACCTACGACAACGTGCGGCGGGCCTCCTGGCTGGCGATGCTGGCCGGCGGCGACTTCATCAAGACCTCCACCGGCAAGGTCCCGATCGCGGCCACCCTGCCGGTGACGCTGGTGATGCTGGAGGCGGTCCGCGACTTCCGCGCCGCCACCGGGCGGCAGGTCGGCGTGAAGCCGGCCGGCGGCATCAAGACCACCAAGGACGCCATCAAGTACCTGGTCATGGTCAACGAGACCGTCGGTGCGGACTGGCTGGACCCGGACTGGTTCCGCTTCGGCGCCTCCAGCCTGCTGAACGACCTGCTCATGCAGCGCACCAAGCTGACGACCGGCGTCTACTCCGGTCCCGACTACTTCACCCTGGACTGAGAGTGATGTTCGAATACGCGCCCGCCCCCGAGTCCCGCTCGGTGGTGGATATCAAAGCCTCGTACGGGCTGTTCGTCGACGGCCGGTTCGTCGACCCGACCGACGGTGGCAGCTTCAAGTCCATCAACCCCGCCTCCGAGGAGGTGCTCGCCGAGGTCGCCGAGGCGGGCGCGCAGGACGTGGACCGCGCGGTCCGCGCCGCCCGGACGGCGTACGAGAAGGTCTGGGGCCCGATGCCGGGCCGCGACCGGGCCAAGTACCTGTACCGGATCGCCCGGATCATCCAGGAGCGCTCCCGCGAGCTGGCCGTGCTGGAGTCGCTGGACAACGGCAAGCCGATCAAGGAGTCCCGCGACGTCGACCTGCCCCTGGTCGCCGCGCACTTCTTCTACTACGCCGGCTGGGCCGACAAGCTCCCCTACGCCGGCTTCGGGCCGGACCCGAAGCCGGTGGGCGTCGCCGCGCAGGTCATCCCGTGGAACTTCCCGCTGCTGATGCTGGCCTGGAAGATCGCCCCGGCCCTGGCCGCCGGCAACACGGTGGTGCTCAAGCCGGCCGAGACCACCCCGCTGACCGCGCTGCTCTTCGCCGAGATCTGCCAGCAGGCCGAGCTGCCGGCCGGCGTGGTCAACATCGTCACCGGCGCGGGCGAGACCGGCCGCGCGCTGGTCGAGCACGCCGGCGTGGACAAGGTGGCCTTCACCGGCTCGACCGAGGTCGGCCGGGCGATCGCCCGGTCCGTCGCCGGCACCCGCAAGAAGCTCACCCTGGAGCTGGGCGGCAAGGCCGCCAACATCGTCTTCGACGACGCCCCGATCGACCAGGCGGTCGAGGGCATCGTCAACGGCATCTTCTTCAACCAGGGGCACGTCTGCTGCGCCGGCTCCCGGCTGCTGATCCAGGAGAACGTCGCCGACCGGGTGCTGGAGTCGCTCAAGCGCCGGATGGCCCAGCTGCGCGTCGGCGACCCGCTGGACAAGAACACCGACATCGGCGCGATCAACTCCGCCGCCCAGCTGGAGCGGATCCGCGAGCTCTCCGACGCCGGGTCCGCCGAGGGCGCCGAGCGCTGGTCGCCGCCGTGCGAGCTGCCCGAGCGGGGCTTCTGGTTCGCGCCGACCATCTTCACCGGGGTCACCCAGGCGCACCGGATCGCCCGCGAGGAGATCTTCGGCCCGGTGCTGTCGGTGCTGACCTTCCGCACCCCGGCCGAGGCCGTCGAGAAGGCGAACAACACGCCGTACGGGCTGTCGGCCGGGATCTGGACCGACAAGGGTTCCCGGATCCTCTGGATGGCCGACCGGCTCCGCGCCGGCGTCGTCTGGGCCAACACGTTCAACAAGTTCGACCCCACCTCGCCGTTCGGCGGCTACAAGGAGTCGGGCTACGGTCGCGAGGGCGGCCGGCACGGGCTGGAGGGCTACCTCAATGTCTGAGCGGGTCGCGGTACGCAAGACGTACAAGCTCTTCATCGGCGGGAAGTTCCCACGCAGCGAGTCGGGGCGGTCGTATCTCGTGCAGGACGCCAACGTGTCACTGGCCTCTCGCAAGGACGCGCGGGACGCCGTCGTCGCCGCCCGCGCCGCCGTGAAGGGGTGGGCCGGCGCGACCGCGTACAACCGGGGTCAGATCCTCTACCGGGTCGCCGAGATGCTGGAGGGCCGGCGCGAGCAGTTCGTCGCGCTGGGCGTGCCGGGCGACGAGGTGGACGCGGCGGTCGACCGCTGGGTCTGGTACGCCGGCTGGTCCGACAAGCTCCCCCAGGTGTACGGCGGGGCCAACCCGGTCGCCGGCCCGTACTTCAACCTGTCCGCGCCGGAGCCGACCGGCGTGGTCGCCGTGGTGGCCCCCGAGACGCCCGCGCTGCTCGGCCTGGTCAGCGTGATCGCCCCGGCGATCGTCACCGGCAACACGGTGGTGGTGGCGACCTCGCCGACGCAGCCCCTCGCCGCGGTGACCCTGGCCGAGGTGCTGGCCACCTCCGATCTGCCCGGCGGCGTGGTCAACCTGCTCACCGGGAAGATCACCGAGACGGTGCCGGCGCTGGCCGGGCACATGGACGTCAACGCGATCGACCTGACCGGGGTGACCGACGCGGCGCTCGCCGCGGAGCTGGAGGTCACGGCAGCGCAGAACCTCAAGCGGGTGCTGCGCCCGGCCCCGGCGGACCACGACTGGACCGCCGACCCGGGCATCACCCGGATGACCACCCTGCTGGAGACCAAGACGGTCTGGCACCCCAAGGGGGTCTGAGGGGTCAGCGGCCCACCGCCAGCGCAATGATCTTGCGATCGAAGGTGATGGGCGAGGGTGCCGAACCGGAGGCCGCGTTGATCCGGTAGATCGTGCGGGAGCGGTCACCGGATTGGCACCCGAGGTAGAACACCGACTCGCTGTCGCGGGCCCAGGCGACCGGGTACCCGGTGCAGTAGTTGGCCGGCGTCAGGCTCCACAGCCTGGCGCCGGCCGGCGAGTACCCGTACAGCCGGCCGGAGTCGGTGCCGAAGGCGATCGTCGAGCCGTTGGGTGACCACGCGGCGGGGCTGAAGCCGTCGCTGCTGGAGCCGGTGTAGAGGGTCTTCTTTCCGCTGCCGTTGGTCGCGCTCGTGTACAGCGTCGGCGGCTGCGTCGCGGTGGTCATCGCCCACCGGTCGGTCGACGGGTTCCACGACGGCGGCCCGTCGGAGCGTTGCGTGGAGATGCGGGTGGGTGTGCCGCCCCCGGCGGACACGACGTAGATCCCGTCCGTGGGACAGGTGTACCAGCCGAAGCTGCTGCTTCGGCTGAAGCTGATGGTCGCGCCGTTCGGGGACCACACCGGGAACTTGTCGAAGGTGGGCTCGCCGCTGCACTGCCGGTCCTGGAAGGTGAGCTGGCGGTCCTGCCCGGTGGCCACGTTGCGGACGAAGAGCGGAAGCGCGCCGTCCGGCGCCCGACGCTGGTAGACGATCTCGGTGCCGGCCGGGTTGACCGCCATGCCGATCACTCCCCCGGAGAACGTGCCGCCGATCTGCCGCTTCGCACCGCCCCGATCGTCGGTCTGCACCAGCCGGAGAGACGAGTAGCAGTCGGCGCTCAGGCACTCCACGGCGTACAGGTGCTGCGGCCAGGGGGCGTGGGCGAGCACCTTGCGGTAGCGGAGGATCGACGGGTTGCTCTTGTCGAAGCCGAGCGAGGGCAGGGCGATGCCCGCCCCCGCGTCCAGACCCCCGGTCAGCGTCCACCACGGCTCGGCCGCCGGGTTGGCCGCGAGCTCCACCATGATGCCGGCCGTCAGGTACGGGCCGGCCAACCCGTACAGGAACAGTTCGAGCCGGGGGCCGACGCTCGCCGTCACCGACGCGCCACCGGAGAGGGTGGGCGGCGTGTAGCTGAAGCTGCTGCTGGTCTGGGCGATCGGGCGGAGACCGGCGTCGGACCAGGACAGCCCCAGCGTGCCGGAGGCGCGCTGGGTAGCAGCTGCGGTGACCTGCGCGCTGACCGTGCCGTTGGCGGAGAGGTAGAACTGCAGCTGCGGCGTGACCACCACCGGCACCGGCCCGACGTTGAAGGTGATCGGGGTGAACCGGATCGGGTGTGCCAGCAGGGCGACCGGGCCGAGGCGGCAGCCGCTGGCCGCCTGTGCGGTGGCGGTCAGCGAGGCGTCCTGGGTGAGAGTGCCGGTGAAGGTCGCCGATTTCACGGAGAACCAGCCCCACTCGACCGAGAGGTCGACGGACGGGCTGACGCTGACGTTTCCGACCACGCTGATCGAGCCACCGCCCGAGCAGCTCACCGCCCTGTTGATCGCCTGCCCGACCGCACTGACCGACTCGGCTCCGGTGAGGCGACGCTGGATCCGGTCCGGCGTCAGTGCTGCCCGACCAGGCCCGACCGCCGCGCCGGCGGGAACGACGTCCTCGGCGGAGAGCGGCGCCGACACCGAGAAGTGCCCGGCACCGAAGGCCTCCTGGAGGGTGGCCGGTTCGGTGGTGAGCACCGGTTGGCCCTGCTCGTCGGTGCCCGTGTCGGTGACCTTCACCAGCAGTCCGTCCGGGGTGGCCGGAGCCACGCCGGCGGTGAGCACCTCACCCACCTTCGGCACGGTCGCCTCCGGCGCCAGAACGATCTCGCGGGTGCCCTCGGGCGCGCCGGTCACGGCCTCGACGTCGCCCGGCTGGGCCTGCCGGGTGCTGCTGGGCGCCGCGCTGTCACCGAGGAAGTAGCCGACCACGTCGACCAGCACGTGCGTGGCGCCCGCGCGGTTGTAGACGAGCATCCGGCCGTCGGTACCGAGCGGGGCCACCGAGAGGTTCGGCACGGTCCTGCCCGCCGTGAAGTTGAGGTCGGACGCATCGGGTCGGGCGGTGAGTGACGGATAGACCGTCAGGAAGCCGGCGCTGGTCGGTCCGACGGCCGTGACGTTGGCGATGATTCCGGTCGGGGGAACCGGCGCAGTGGCGGGTGGCAGGCCGGCCTGTCCGGCCGCCGCGACGGGCAGTGACGCGCCCGCGGCGACCGGCGCCCTGGGAGCGCCCAGCCCGACGCGGGTGTCGACGACCCGGGTGGGTGGCACGCTGGCCAGGTAGCCGCCGCCGGCGGAGGGGTCCGAGCCGTCGCTGAACCATCCGGTCACGTCGACGACGAGCGGCGTCGAGCCGGCCCGGTTGGCGAAGCTGACCTTGCCGTCGCTGCCCACCGGCACGATCACCCGGTTCGCGACGACCTGCCCGGCCGCGAAGTTGACCGTCGACGCCGTCGGTTGTGGTCGACCCGCCGGAAAGGCCGTCACGAAGCCGGCGGCGGTCGACCCGGCCACGGTGGTGTTGAGCACCACCGCCGACACACCGGCCGCCGGCACCCCACCGGCGCCAGTCACCTGGAGGTCGAGCCGGCCGCCCGGCCCGGGTGTGGCGCCCCCGAGACCGACCCGCGTGTCGGCGAGCCGAGCGGGGCTGAGGCCGTGGAACAGGCCGGCGGCGGGTGAGGCGGAAGCGGCGGTGGAGAACCAGCCGGCGGCGTCGGCCACCAGCTGGGTCGTGACGGACGAGTACAGGACGACGGTGCCGCCCTGCCCCACCGGCACCACGACCAGGTTCGAGACCGTCTGACCCTTGAGGAAGTTGACGTTGGACGCCGTCGGTCGGGCCGTCCCGCCCGGGTACGCCGTCACGAAGCCGTTGCCCGCCGGCCCGGTGACCGTGACGTTCAGCGCCACGGCCGCCACGTCGGTCGCGGGAATGCCGCCCCGGCCCGTCACGGTGAGGGACACCTGCCGGGTGGCTCCCGTGGGCGAGCCCACCCCCGACCGGGTGTCGAGCAGCCGGGCCGGCGGGACGGCGGTGAGCGAGCCACCCGGAGCCGCGACGGTGACGGCCCGGTCCGCCGGGGTGGCGGACGACACGTCGGTGCCGGCCACCGCGACCACCTGTGCGACGTACGGGGTGTTCGGCCGGACGCCGGCCAGTACCGCCCGGTCCGCGCCGGCCGGGACGTCGAGGGACAGGCCGGCGGGAATCGTGCTGACGCGGTAACCGGTGATGCCCGTGGTGTCCGGCGGGGGCGTCCAGCTCACCCGGACGGCGAGGCCGTCGACCTCGGCGACCACGCCGGTGGGGGCGGCGGGTTCGGCCGCCGCCGCCGGCACCGCGCCGATCGGTACCAGCAGCGCCAGTGCGGACAGCACGACCAGGCAGCGAACGCGGACCCTCATGGTCGCCTCCTTCGCAGATTAGAGGTCGTCTATCAGGCGGAAGCGGTGTCGGAAAGACGCTGGTCCGGCACAGGACAGCGCCACCGATCAGGTCGGGCTGAACGGCTACGGCGGGCATCGATCGACTGTCGCCGCCCCCGCACTCATCGGCCGGTCCGGTCGCCCGACCGTCCGCCGCGGCTCGCCGGGCGATCAACGGCTTCGTGCCGTTGCGGCGGACCGGCACCCCGGGCGGGGCCGATCACCTACTACGGGAGGTAGGATTGGCGGCGTGACTCGGCTGGGTGATCTCGAACGTGCGGTGATGGACGTGCTGTGGGACTCGGTCCCCGCCACGTCGGACGGGGTGACCGTGCGCGAGGTCGCCGACGCCCTGGACGGCCGTGAACTGGCGTACACCACGGTGATGACCGTGCTGGACCGGCTCGCCGGCAAGGGCATGGTGCAGCGTGAGCGGGAGGGGCGGGCCTGGCGGTACCGGGCCGCGGCCAGCCGCGAGGCGCACATCGCCCAGCTCATGCTGGACGCGCTCGACCTCGGCGGGAGCCGGGACGCCGCGCTGGTCCGCTTCGCGCGGTCGGTCACCGGGACGGAGGCGGAGGTGCTGCGCGCGGCGCTGGGCGCCGAGGCGGGGCTGACCGACCGGGTCGAGGACCCGCGGGCCGGCCGGGCCCGGCTCGCCGACGAGGCCACGGAGAGGTAGGGCGGCAGCCATGGCCTTCGCCGTGCACTTCGCCGTGTCGATGCTGGCCTGCTACCTGACCGCGCAGGTCCTCGCCGGGTCCACCTGGACGTGGCGCGCTCCCCGGGTGGCGATCGTCTGCTGGCAGGCGGTCGGGCTGGCGGTCGGCCTCTCCGCGATGGGCCTGCCGATGGCGCTCGGCCTGGCGGCGTACGACCGGCCGACCGGCAGCGCCCTGATCGCCCTGGCCACCGACCTGAGTCACGGCACCCTCCCGGCCGGGCTGGGCGCCGAGCACCTGGGTCTGGTCGGCATCGGCTTCGGCATCGGCGCGGTGCTGCTCGCCACCACCGTGCGCAGCGTCCACGCGAGCGTCCGCGCCCAGCGCCGGCACCGGGACCTGCTCACCCTGGTCGCCCGGCGGGATCCCACCGTGCCGGGCGCGCTGGTGCTGGACCACCCGAGCGCCGCGGCGTACTGCCTGCCCGGGGTCCGGCCCCGGGTGGTGGTCAGCGCCGGCACCCTGAATCTGCTCGACCGGGCCGAGCTGGCGGCGGTGCTCACCCACGAGCGGGCGCACGCGCAGGAGCGGCACGACCTGGTGCTGCTGCCGTTCACCGCGCTCTGCCGGGCGCTGCCGTGGTTCCGCTGGGTGCGGGACGCGCACGAGCGGGTCGCCCTGCTGGTCGAGATGCGGGCCGACGACAAGGCCCGCGAGCTGCACGCCGAGGCCCCGCTGGCGGGTGCGCTGCGCCGCTTCGCCGCCTGCGGGGACCGGATCACCCCGGCGGGTGCGCTGGGCATGGGCGAGGGCGACCTGGACGCCCGGATGCAGCGACTGATGGTGGCCGACCGGCCGCCCCGCCTAATCGGGGCCGCCGCGCTGGCAGTGTCGGCCACCCTGGTCGCGCTGCCGATCTCCCTCTTCCTCAGCTGACACCGGCCGCTCTCCCCGGCAACCCCCGGCCCTGCTGACCGGCCGGGGGCCGGTCCATCCTGCGCTGCCGCCCGCCGGCTCTTCGGCGCATCGCCCCCACATCTACTACGACCTGTCGTAGCACCACCTACGACAACTCGTAGTAGACATACGTAGAGAAGCTACGTGTAGGATCGCTACGAAAAGCGAGCCAACTACTGGAGAGCGGTCATGGACACCCTGCTCCTCGCGCGCCTGCAGTTCGCCACCACCACCTCGATCCACTTCCTCTTCGTGGTGGTCACGCTGGGCCTGGTCACCCTGCTGGCGGGCCTGCAGACGGCCTGGTTCCTCACCGGCAACCCGGCCTGGGAGCGCCTGACCCGCTTCTGGGGCCAGCTCTACGTGATCAACTACGTGCTCGGCATCGCCACCGGCATCGTGATGGAGTTCCAGTTCGGGCTGAACTGGAGCGGCTTGTCGCGCTACGTCGGCAACGTCTTCGGGGCGCCACTGGCGATCGAGACGCTGGTCGCGTTCTTCCTGGAGTCCACGTTCCTCGGCATGTGGATCTTCGGCTGGCACCGGCTGCGCCGCGGGGTGCACCTCGCGCTGCTCTGGGGCGTCGCGCTGACCGCGTACGCCTCCGCGTTCTGGATCATGGTGGCCAACTCCTGGTTGCAGAACCCGGTCGGCTACGAGCTGCGCGACGGCATCGCCCACCTCACCGACTTCGGCGCGCTGCTGACCAACCCGTCCCTCGGCATGGCGTTCGGGCACGTGGTCGCCGCCGCGCTGCTCACCGGCGGGGTGCTGATGGCCGCGGTCAGCGCCTGGCACCTGATCCGCCGGACGCCGGACTTCGCGCTGTTCCGCACCTCGCTACGGATCGGGCTGGTCACCGCCGCGATCGCGGTCACCCTGGTGCAGGGCTTCGGCTTCGCCCAGTTCGGCCCGGTCGCGCAGGTGCAGCCCACCAAGTTCGGCGGCGGACCGGAGGCCGACGCCCTGGTCGCCGAGTGGACCGCCCGGTTCGGCCCCGGCGACTACAGCCCGCCGGCGCTCGCCGGCGTGGGCCTCGGCTTCATGATCCTGATCGGCTTCACCCTGGGCTGCGTCTGGCTGCTGCTCCCGCTGCTCTGGCGGGACTGGGTCATCCGGCTGCGCTTCCCGCTCTGGCTGATCCTGTTCGCCCTGCCGCTGCCCTTCGTCGCCGTGATCCTGGGCTGGATCGCCCGCGAGGTCGGCCGCCAGCCCTGGGTGGCGTACGGGCTGCTCCCCACCGAGCAGGCGGTCTCCGGGGTGGACGCCGGGCTGATGCTCGCCTCCCTGATCGGCTTCAGCCTGCTGCTCGGCACCCTCGCCGTCATCAACTGGGCGCTGCTCGCCCGGCACGCCGCCCGGGGCGCCGGCGACCCCGCGCTCGGCCGCCCGCCCGGCGGCCGGGACGACGACGCCCGCCCCGAACCCGCCTTCGCCTGAGGGAGAGCACCGTGGAACTCGCCTGGTACGCCCTGCTCGGGCTCTTCTTCGCCACGTACCTGGTCCTCGGCGGCTACGACTACGGCGTCGGGCTGTCGCTGGCCCGGGCCGGCGACCCGGCCCGCCGGCGCGCCGCGCTCACCGCGCTCGGGCCGTTCTTCCTCGGCAACGAGGTGTGGCTGGTCGCGGCCGTCGGCATCCTCTTCGGCGCCTTCCCCACGCTGGAGGGCGAGCTGCTTTCCGGCTTCTACCCGGCCGTGGTCGGGGCGCTGGCCGGGGTGATCCTGGTGACCGCCGGGGTGCAGCTGCGCAGCCGGCCGACGGTCGCGGCGACCCGGGCCCGCTGGGACCGGGTGGTGGTCGCCGGCAGCGCCCTCGCCGCGCTGGGCTGGGGCGCGCTGCTCGGTGGGCTGCTCCAGGGCGTACCCCGGCACGCCGACGGCCACGTCGCCGGGGTGAGCCACCTGGCCACCCCGTTCGCCGCCGCCGCCGGGCTCGCGATGCTCGCCCTGGTCGCCGTGCACGGTGCGACGTTCCTCACCCTCCGGCTGCCGGCCACCGACGCCGCGGCCCTCGGGCGGCTGGCCCGCCGGCTGGTCCCGGTGGCGCTCGCCGCGGTCGCCACGGCCACCGTCCTGGGCCTGCTCTCCGACCGGGTACGCGCCGCCGCGGCGCGACCGCTGGTCGCCGTACTCCTGCCGTTGTCGCTGGCCGCGGCGCTGCTGGTGGCGCGCGCGGCGCTGGACCGGGGGCGGCCCGGCGTGGCCTTCGCCGCCACCGGCGCGGCGCTGGCGCTGCCGGTGGCCCTGGTCGGCGCGACGCTCTGGCCCTGGGTGCTGGTCTCCACCGTCGACCCGGCCGCCTCCCTCAGCGTGGCCGACGCGGCGGCCAGCGGCCCGACGCTGCGGTTGCTGGGCTGGCTCGCGCTGCCGCTCCTGCCGGCCCTACTAGGCTTTCAGGCAATGTGCTGGTGGGTGTTCCGGGGACGGACCGACGGCAGGGCACCGGTGTACTGGTGAACCGCCGTCCCTTCGACCCGCGTCTGCTGCGTCGGGTCCCCGGGGCCCGGCGCGACCTCGCCGTGCTCGCGATCCTGGGCGGGCTCACCGCGCTGCTGGTCGTGGGGCAGGCCACCGCCCTGGCCGCGGTGCTGGCCACCGCCTTCGACGGCCGGCTCGACACCGTCGCGCTGGCCGGCTTCGTCGTCGCCGTGGGCGCACGGGCCACGGTCGCCTGGGCGCAGGGGACGGTGGCGGCGCGCGCGGCGGCCACCGTGAAGGCGACGCTCCGGGCCGACCTGCTCGCCGCCGTCGGCCGGCACGGGCCCGGGTGGGTCGCCGGGCAGCGCGCCGGTCAGCTCGCCACCCTCACCGGCCGGGGCCTCGACGCGCTGGACGCCTACTTCACCGGCTACCTCCCGCAGCTGGTGCTCAGCGTGACCGTGCCGCTGGCCGTGCTGGCCCGGCTGGTCTTCGCCGACTGGGGCTCGGCGCTGATCATCGCGCTGACCATTCCGCTGATCCCGGTCTTCGGCGCGCTGCTCGGCTGGCAGGCGCAGGCCGCCACCGAACGCCAGTGGCACCGGCTGTCGCTGCTCGGCGGGCACTTCCTCGACATGGTCGCCGGGCTGCCCACGCTGCGCGCCTTCGGCCGGGCCCGGGCCCAGACCGACGTGGTGCGCCGGATGGCCGACGGGCACCGGGTCGCCACCATGAAGACCCTGCGGATCGCCTTCCTCTCCGCACTGGTGCTGGAGCTGGTCGCCACCCTGTCGGTGGCGCTGGTCGCGGTGCCGGTCGGCATCCGGCTGCTCAGCGGCGGGATCACCCTCTCCACCGCGCTGCTGGTGCTGCTGCTCACGCCGGAGGCGTACCTGCCGCTGCGGGCGGCCGGCAGCAAGTTCCACGCCAGCATGGAGGGGCTCACCGCCCTGGACGAGGCGCTGACCGTCTCGGCCGCCCCGGCCGCCGCCGCACCGGCCGGCGAGCGCGCCCCGGCGCCGGACGGCCGCGGCGAGATCCGCTTCACCGACGTGACCGTGGCGTACGAGCGGACCACCGCGCTGCGCGAGGTCAACCTGACCATCCGGCCCGGTGAGCGGATCGCGGTCATCGGGCCCAGCGGCGCCGGCAAGAGCACCCTGCTCGGCCTGCTGCTCGGCTTCGTCACCCCCACCTCCGGCCGGGTCACCGTCGACGGCGTGGACCTCGCCGACGTCGACCACGACGCCTGGCGCCGGCAGGTGGCCTGGGTGCCGCAGCGGGCCCACCTCTTCGCCGCCTCGCTCGCCGACAACATCCGGCTTGGCGCCCCCGACACCCCGGACGCGGCGCTCGCCGACGCGGTCGCCGACGCCGCGTTGCAGGACGTGGTCGCGGACCTGCCCGACGGGCTGGCCACCACGCTGGGCGAGCGCGGCCACGGCCTGTCCAGCGGGCAACGGCAGCGGGTCGCGCTGGCCCGGGCCTTCCTCCGGGACGCCCCGCTGGTGCTCCTCGACGAGCCCACCGCCCGGCTCGACAGCGCCAGCGAGGCCGTGGTGCTGGCCGCCACCCGGCGACTGGTCGCGGGGCGTACCGCGCTGCTCGTCGCGCACCGGCCGGCGCTGCTCGAGGACGCCGACCGGATCCTGCGGGTCGAGGACGGCCGGGTCACCGAGCTGACCCCGACACCCGCCGGGGAGGCGAGCAGATGACCACCGGAGGCGTCCGCCCCGAGGGCCGGGACACCGGCGGCCCGACCCCGGCCGAGCTGCCGCCCTCGGGTCGCACCACCCGCTCCCGCCCCGGCGCGGAGCGGACGGTGCTGCGGCTGGCCCGGCCGTACCTGGGCCGGCTGGCCGGCGCGGGGCTGCTCGCCGCGGCCACCGAATTCGCCGGCCTGGCGCTGATGGCGACCGCCACCTGGCTGCTGATGAGCGCCGCCGGCCGGCCACCGCTGGACCGCCTCACCGTCGCCATCGTCGCCGTCCGGGCGCTCGCCATCGGCCGGGGCGTGTTCCGCTACACCGAACGGCTCGCCGGCCACGACGCCGTGCTCCGGATGATCACCGACGTACGGGCCCGGGTCTTCGCCACCCTGGCCGCCCGCCGGGGGCCCGCCGCCGAGCGGTCCGGCGACGCGCTGAGCCGGCTCGTCTCCGACGTGGAGGCCGTCCAGGACCTGCTGCTACGGGTGCTCGTGCCCGGGGCCGCCGCCGCGCTGGTGAGCCTGCTCGCCGTCGGCGGGGCCGCGCTGATCTCGCTCCCTGCCGCCGGCGTGCTCGCGGTGGGACTGCTGGTCGCCGGGGTCGCGCTGCCCGCGCTGGCCACCGCGCTGACCCGGCGGGCCGCCGACCAGGTCGCGCCGCTGCGCGGGGCGCTCGCCACCGACGCCGTCGACCTCACCCACGGCGTCGCCGACCTGGCCGCCTTCGGCGCCACCGGGTACGCGCTGCGCGCCGCGACCGACCGCGCCGACCGGCTGGCCCGGCTGGAACGCCGGCTCGCCGTGACCGGGTTCGCCGTCGACGCCGCCGGGGTGCTGATCGCCGGGCTGACCGCCGCCGGGGTGGTGCTCGCCGCGCTGCGCGCCGGCGTCGACGGGGTGCTGGTCGGCGTGCTGGCCGTCGGCACCCTCGCCGCGGTGGAGATCGCGCTGGCCCTGGTCGGCGCGGCCCGGCAACGCACCCAACTGCGCGCCGGCCTGACCCGGGTCGCCGCCCTGCTCGACACTCCCCTGCCTCCCACCGGCGCCGAGGGCGGCGCGACGCCGGCCGCCCGGCCCACCCACGACGTGCGGTTCGACGGGGTGACCGTCCGCTACCGGGAGGGCGCCGCCCCCGCCCTGGACGGGCTCGACCTGGACCTGCCGGCCGGCCGCCGGGTCGCCGTGGTGGGCCCGAGCGGCGCCGGCAAGAGCACCCTGGCCGCCGTGCTCACCGGCGCGGTGGACCCCGACGCGGGCCGGGTCACCCTGGACGGGGTGGACCTGTCGGCGTACCCGGCGGAGGACCTGCCCCGGGCGATCGGCGGGCTGCTCGCCGAGGCGTACGTCTTCCACGCCTCGGTCCGGGACAACCTGCTGCTCGGCCGACCGGCAGCGGGCGAGGAGGAGCTGGCCGCCGCGACCCGGGCCGCCGGCCTGCTCGACTGGGTACGCGAGCAGCCCGACGGCTGGGACACGGTGGTCGGCGAGGAGGGCGGACAGCTCTCCGGGGGGCAGCGGCAGCGGCTCGCCCTGGCCCGGGCGCTGCTCGCCGCCCCGCCCGTGCTCGTGCTGGACGAGCCGACCGAGGGGCTCGACCCGGCCGCCGCCGATGCGGTGCTCGCCTCCGCGCTCGCCGCCACCCCGGCGGGGCATTCCGTGCTGCTGATCAGCCACCGGCTCAGCGGCCTCGACGGGCTGGACGAGATCGTGGTGCTCGACGCCGGGCGGGTGAGCCAGCGTGGCCGGCACGCCGAGCTGGTGGCCGCCCCCGGCTGGTACCGCGACCAGTGGCTGCTCCAGGCGGCGGCCGAGCGCGGGTACCTCGCCCTGGCCCCCTGAGACCGGTTCCGGGAATCTCCCCGACGCGCCTACCGGTCCGCCCGTGGCAGGGTGGCCCCATGCGGGGGTTCGAGGACGTACGGGTGGCGGACCGGCTGCGCGAGCTGGACGACCGGCTGCGCGGGCCGGCCCGGCTCAAGGCGGAGCTGATGGTCGAGCTGCGGCACGCGCTGGACGACGCCGCCGAGGCGTACCGGGAGGGTGGGCTGTCGGCGGCGGAGGCGGAGCGCCGGGCGGTGGCCGAGTTCGGCGCGCCGGCCCAGCTGGCACCGGCCTACCAGGCGGAACTGGCGGCGGCGGCGCTGCGGGGGCTGTCCGTACGGGCGTTCGCGGTGGCCCTGGTCCTGCTGGTCGCCGGCGACCTCACCTGGCGGGGTTCCAGCTGGAGCGGCGGCCCGCCACCGCCCGCCGGCTACCAGCTCCTCTCCGCCTCGGTGAACTGGGTCTGGCTGGGCGTGGCCGGCTTCGCCCTGGCCGCGCTGGTGCTCGGGGCGGGCGCGGCGCGACGCGGCCGGGCCGAGGTGCCGGTGGCCGGTCGGCTGGTGGGGCTGGGCCTGACCGGCGCGCTGGCGCTCGGTGCGGTCGTCGGGGTCGCCCTGTTCGCCTGGTCGGTGCAGCTCTGGGACGCCGCCCTGACCTGGCCTCCGATGATCATTGGCGCGCTGCTGGTCGGTGCCGGCTACTTCTCCCTCGCCCGGGCCGCCCGCTGCTGGCTACGCGCCGCCCGCTGACCCGCTCCGCCCCGACGCGCACCGGGCCCGGCC